>CAJUFV010000062.1 GCA_910585795.1 uncultured Clostridia bacterium
AGTCGAGTAGGTCGGGGGCATTACTGCCCCTTTCCTCTCTAAGAACCGTACGTGACAGTTTCCCGTCATACGGCTCAAGCATTTTATCACTCTTTCGAGCGGCGTTCAGTATATATTTTCTGGCAACTGCTATGTACATATGCCATATTTGAAACTTCGTCTTTTCCGCCCATAGATTTCGGAACCTTAAAGAATATTTCCCTGTCCTCAGAAATTTCCATAGGCATACCACAGTGATAACAACAGCCGTTTTGGTTTTGCCATATCTTCTTAAATCTGCCTGATAATCTTCTCATACCCTGTTTGAATTTTCTTTCTGTAAAGTATTCAACATCAAAGTATGGGTTTACATCAAGCCGTATCTTGATATGGCGCACAATCGGGATATGGTCTACACGAAGCAATTCCTTATCCTCCGTACTGAATACCCAATTTCGGTTGCCAATTCTGTGCCAATATCGGGTTGATACCCACCATCTGCCCTTATGTGGGTGTCTGCGTTTTGCCCAGCTCCATAATAATTCATACAGAATATAATCAATATGAGCAAATGCTTCACTCGCACATACGGATTGATGATAATTTGTCCAACCTCGTATTTGCTGGTTTAGCTTCTCTATCAACACTTCTTGCTTCCACGCTTTTCCTCTGGTAAGAATAGTATGCGACAAATTTTCCACAAAGCTTTTGATTGATTTCTTTGACGGTTTCACAATAAGCTTTCCCTTGAATTTACGGAAAGTCCAGCCAAGCATATCAAATCCGTTGTCAATATGTGTAATTACTGTCTTTTCCTCTGACAATTCCAAACCGCGTTCTTTAAGAAAGCTCCGTATGATTGATTTTGCTTCTTCGGCTATTTCTTTTGTTGCCGCCGTAACAATAAAGTCATCGGCATAGCGGACAAGATTAACCTTATGAGCGTTCTTGAAACGTATATCTTCCTTGCCGAGCCTGTTTGTATGAAATCTGTCATATAAAGCTTTCTGCATTCCGTCAAGAGCCATATTCGCAAGTATCGGTGAGATAACTCCGCCCTGCGGAGTACCCTCGTCTGTAGAGAATAACTCTCTGTCAAATACAAATCCTGCTTTTAAGAATTGTTTCAGAACGGATTTATCCATAGGGATATTTTCGATTAACCATTCGTGACTGATATGGTCGAAACACCCCTTAATATCTCCTTCCAAAACCCACTGTGCGCTGTCTTTCCTCGCAAGAGCCGCAAATATATATTCGCAGGCGTCGTGACAGGAGCGACTTTTGCGAAATCCAAACGACCTTGTATCCGCTGTGGTTTCCGCGACGGGTTCAAGTGCAAGAGCATATAGTGCCTGCATAGCTCTGTCATACATACAGGGTATTCCAAGCGGTCTTTTTGCTTTCTTGCCTTTCTTTTCAATAAATACGCGTCTTAACGGTTTCGCTTTGTAGTTTTTATCCGTCAATGATAGCACCGCACGCATTTTGGAAGCAGGAGTTGTCCATAATTCCTTATCTACGCCCGATGTATTCTTACCTTTATTGGTTGTAACTTTTCTTACAGCCAATGCTTTTGCGTAAAACGAATGCGTCAATAAATATTGAAGCCGTTTCACTGTGTTATGTTTCTTTTCCTGAACTGCCTTAGCAATCCTGACTTGCAGCCTATTAACTTCAAATTCAGCCTTTTTCCAATCAATGCTTTTCCATTGCTTTTCAAGCTGCTCTGCGTCTGATAATCTCTCAGCTTTCGCCGTCGTTGAATAATTATCATTCATAGGTTTACCTCCATTTTTTGCTATAAAATACCATAGGATAAGTCTGCACCCTTTCAGGTCAGGGCAAATTTTGAACCCCTATGCGCCGTCATTACAACCGCGCCGTTCGCTTTTTATCCTTTTCCTCTGCCCTCTGCACCGTTTATCTCCCTTACGGGGTCAATACCTCATTTGAGGAGTGCATAGGGTTTACCAAGTTCCACATAGTAAATAATTATGAATGCCTTAGGAGCTATCCTTGAGCCGGGAGAAATTCTGTCCATTTGTTGCTGCGTACGCGAAAGACACAGCAACCATTCTCCGCACCTTTTGGTGTAAGTGTATCAGCCTGATTTCACTTATTCCCTGTAACGACCCTGCAATAGTTCACTTTACGTTCTCCATAGCATTCTTATCCCACAGTACGTCCGCCTTAGGCTGGCAGATTTCCCAGTGTTTATCCCGTGAGCTTCACACCTAAACGTTACCATTTACGCATGTCACGGTAGGATTACCCCAAATGGATAGGGTAGCTGTCGACCAGCAATTCACTATGCGACTTCTTGTCGCACTTCGTGTTCAGGGTCTACAATGATAATATCGTCATCAGTAAATAATGCCGCCATAGCAATTTCCATCTTTGACGCAAACGATTTGCCTGAGCCTGATACACCGAGAATAAAGCCGTTTCCGTTAAGCAACAGCTTACGGTTACACATTAAAAGATTATGCGATATTGCGTTTATGCCGTAATAGATACCGTCATTGTCGATTATCTCTTGAGTCTTATACGGCATAAGTACCGCCGTACTTTCTGTTGTAAGTGTTCGCATAGCCTTAATATTCATCAAGCCGTATGGAAGTACGGTTTTCATTTCGTCCTCCTGCTGATATTTAAGCGTTGCAAAATTACAAAGGTGCTTGCGCCCTATGGACATCAGCGTTTCCGTATCGTTATTAAGCGCGTCAAGACTGTCGGCAATATGTAAAAGCGTTACCGTAACAAACATCATTCTTTGGTCGCGTGTTGTGAGGTCGTCAAGAAATTCCTTGATTTCTTTTCGCATCTGCTCTAACTCATACGGCACGTTTGCGGAAAAGTTATTATTCATATTCTGCTTCTGCTGCCATTTGGTAATATCCGTTTCAACCGCTAACAGCTTCTTTTGTACTTCCTTTACTGCGTCATCGGTAGGGATAGGCTGAATATCCACCGACAACATCATATTCCGCGAAAAGTCCGTCAATTCCGACAGCATACTGTCCTTTAAGAATGACGGATATTCTTTCAGGAATATAACTCTTGCAAATCTATCGCCGATTTTTATATAATCGCTCTTAAATTCCATACTGTCGGGGCATATATAGTCCTTGAAGTCCGAGCCGACCGCCATAGCTTTTTTGAGGTCAAAATTAAATGTGCCGCCCTCTTTACCACGGAAAAAGTCATAAAAAATACGGAGCCGTTCTTTATAGTTCAGCTCCGTAATATGTGATGATATTTTACCGAAATCGGCTGTTAAATCATTACCCACACGCGCAAAGAATGTTCGCGCTTCCTCGATATTTTTCTTTTCGCTTGATACGGTAATATATTTTTCGTGGACGATATTGTTACTGTCCGACATTTTATCACTAAGTAACTCTTTGAGTTCCTTTGTATATGTAACCTTGTTTTTATCCGTATGGTCTGTCGGCGTTATAAACTGCTCAAATACATTTCTGTTAAGCTGTTTATTATAGACTGTGATTTTTGCAAACGCATCAGTCGGCAGTCCGTTAAGGATCGCCGAGTGTGCGAGAAACATCTCTAATTGGTCATCATCTGACGCGACGGCATAATTTATATCAGAAAACCGCCACGTCTTAGAGAAATACTGACCGCACTGCATTATCCCGTCCCTGTAAACACGCTTTATAGGGATAGACTGCTGAACAGACTTAGGAATTACGCGCTTTTCGCGTTTTCCAAGATTTTTTAGCTGCCTTTTTAGCATCAATTAGTACCTCCTTATATAGATTATATAAAATATTTTCGGATTTGAATGTACGCACTCCCGCGTATATAAATTCACTCCGAAACCACGCTGTTATAAATTCCTCCAACTGCATACCGTTGTACTTGAAAAAGCCTGCTGCCGCCAACGGTGCAGCGCAGACTACGCATAACCACGATACCATTTCTTTACCGACAATATCCTTGAGTCCGAAATATACGCCGACAGCCGTGCCGACTGCGGCAACCGAGCATATAAACTGACGCGCGGACAATCCGAAAAACAGGCTTTCGTGGTAGTCCTTGATTTCCTTGTTAATTCGTATTTCCATTGTTACCTCCTTATCTTTCAAGCTCGAAAGGATGTTTTTCTTTTTGATAATACTTCATAATATCCTCACCCCTGTAGTCTGCTTGTTCGTAAAGTTTTGCCTTAGTGATACCGTGCTGTTTGCAGTATTTTAAATACTTTTGCAAGCTATCTTTTGAAATATCTTCTATACCATATTCATCAATATCCATCCAAGCACCCCCATGGAAATCTAATGACATATCTACTATTTTATATCCTGATGATAAGTATTCACATATTACATCAAAACTCATCCACGCCATATCCAACACAATGGCTTCATTTCTATGCAGTTCTAAATCCATTAGCATATCTTCGCATTGAGCAAAAGCTATAACCTCGTCCTTATCAGATGTATTTTCTTTTGCTAAAACAAGGTCAATTTTAAAATTTTCATCATAACCGCAACTCTTTCTGTGTTGATAATCCTCTGTGCACTTCAAAAATGTTTCAGCCTGCCGTATAATATTCTGCTTATTTAATTTCTTCATTATATCCCTCCTTGTCCTTTTGCGGAATAACCTCGTCAATTCGTTTTTCTGCTATTTGACAGTATTCAGGATTGAGTTCTATCCCTATATACTCTCTGCCGAGCCGCTTTGCAACCACGCCTGTTGTGCCGCTGCCGAAAAATGGGTCAAGAACAACACCGCCGATAGGACAGCCTGCTAATATACAAGGCTCAATCAGTTTTTCGGGGTACATAGCAAAATGCCCGTCCGCGCGGTATGAATTTGTACTGACTGTCCATACATCGCGCTTATTACGCATAGTGCGTTCCTCTGAATGGTCGCGCGGCAAGAATATAGCCTGCATAGGCTGTCCCTCAACACCGTTAGCATATTTTCCTACATCTGATACAGCGCGCTTCAACCTCGCAATCGTTTCAGGCGCAACAGGTTCTTGTATTGCTTCATAGTCATAATAGTATTTCTTTGACTTTGCAAATAAAAATATATGCTCATATGATTTTGATGGGCGGTCTTTGACCGATTCGGGCATACAGTTTGATTTTTGCCATATGATGTCTGACCTCAAATACCAACCGTCATCACGCAAAGAAAATGCCAAACTCCACGGTATTCCTATCATATCCTTTGCCTTAATGCCTTTCCACTTTTTCGGCATATTAAAGGCTTTCGGGTTATACTGCTGCTGACTGATACCGCTTTTAATCGGACTATCCCAACCGCCTTTGCCGCTGCCTGCGTAGCTGTCCGCTATATTTATCTATAAGGTTCCGTCCTTTCTTAAAACGCGGTACACCTCGCTGAATATATCAACAAGCCTTTCTATGTATAAAGCAGGCGCGTCCTCCGTTCCAAGCTGACCGTCAATACCGTAATCACGCAATCCATAATACGGGGGACTTGTAACGCACATATTAACGCTGCCTGCGGGAAGTGTTTTAAGCATTTCAAGCGCATCTCCACATAATATTTTGCTCATATCCGCACCTTACCTTTCCGGCGCGTCGCGGTGTGTCATTTTCGGCTGTAAGTCCATAGGCGTTCTGCCATCAAGCGGCTTTATAAAGTCAATACGGTTTGCCGCCGCCATTGTCTTATAGTTAAGCTGTCTTTGCCAAGCCTTTGTTGTAGGCGCAAACTTAAAACCGTTCTGCTTCAGCGTTGCTCTCTGCTCATCAGCAGGCTTTTCCTCAAAGAAAAGCTGTAAGCGGTTATTTGCAAGATTTACAACTGCTTCACCGCCTGCAAACTGCCAACCGCTGAACATTGTTTCAGGTCTGTTCTCCAGACGGTCAATATTTGCCTTAGTTCTGCCGATTTTCTCGTAATTCTCCTTAAAGAATTTTCCCGGATACGGAGCTGACTGATAACCGTTCACACGTTCGTCAAGTTTGACCGCTTCCGCATAGTCAATGCCCTCAAAGCCGACCATTGTACCTTTTTCCTTGTAGTAGTCATTGACTGCCTGCATATATGCAGTATTATTTTCAAAATGCGCCAAGTTCTCCTTTAACATATTTATTGCCATAGGGTCGTTCGCGCTTATTATATTGTTGTATGCCATAGTTATGACCATTCCTTTCCGCTGCGCTACAAGGCACAAAAGGTTATGAAACCAAAACAGTAGAGCAGCATTCCAAATTTTGTGTTAAAATGATACTTGAAGATACAGGCACACTACACAGCACGTGGAGGTGAGTG
>CAJUFV010000063.1 GCA_910585795.1 uncultured Clostridia bacterium
AGAGAAAAATTAAACTAATAAAGCATTAAAAAAATGTATGTTTAAGGAGGAAAACAAATATGACACAAACTTGGAAAAAAATTGCCGGTATTTCAATAGCGGCAGTGATGCTTACCGGCGCGCTTGCAGGCTGCGGCGGTGGCGCGACATCATCAATAGACCATGAAAACCCAGTACTGAAGGTTCAGACAAAATCTTTTAAACCGGATTCAGCAGCTAATGACAGTCCTGTTGTTCAGGCGCTTAATGATTATCTTGGCGCAAAGCTTGAATTTACATGGGTTCCTAATACAAGCTATGATGAAAAGGTTACAACAGCTATGGCTGCCGGTGAATATCCGCATATAATGCTGGTAGGTGCAAGGAGCTCGTCTGTTATTCAGGCTTCAAGAGACGGTGTTTTCTGGGACTTGACAGAGGCGCTGAAGGATTCGGAAAAATATCCTAATCTTGCAAAATCCAATGAAGTGGTTAATCATAATATTTCAATTGATGGTCATGTTTATGGAATATATCGTTCAAGAGAGCTTGGAAGAGCCGGTGTGACAATCAGAAAGGACTGGCTTGATAAATTAAATCTTGAGATTCCTACTACTATTGAGGAATTTAGTAATGTTCTGAAAGCCTTTACAGAGGATGACCCTGATGGTAATGGTGTAAAGGATACGTATGGTATGATAGTTACAGACTATCTGGAAGGCCCGCTTGAGAACCTTGCGATATGGATGGGCGCTCCGAACAAATGGGGACTTGATGAAAACGGCGAGCTTAAGCCGGCGTTTATGTTTGATGAGTGGAAAGCAACTCTTAAGATGATGAAGGAATGGTATGACGCAGGTTATATAAATGCGGATATGGCAACATATTCATCTGACAAATGGAATGAACAGTTCCTTACAGGTCAGGCTGGTGTTATTATTGACGTTGCGGACAGAGCAAGAAGAGTTGCTCAGAATATAGCAGAGCTTAATCCAAACGCTGTTATAGATGTATTCGGTTATGTGAAGAAGGATGCGGCGGCAGAACCGAGAACATTGCCTACAACAGGATATGACGGTTATTTTGTAATTCCGAAGGCTTCTGTTAAGACTGAGGAAGATCTTGATTTAGTTCTTAAAGTAATGGATAAGGCTAACGACGCGGATGCTGAAAATCTTATGAACTATGGTATTCTTGATACACATTATACTATAGATGAGGGCGGTTTCGCTGTTAAGAATGAGGACGAAAATCTTCAGAAAGAATATAATGACCTTAACCAGTTTGCTACAAATATTGTGGGTGAAGGACTCAAGACAAGATATACAGTAGAAGTCGCAAAGAAGATTGACCAGGTTTATGAAGAGAATAGACAGTGGGTAGTTGCTAACCCTGTTGAGCCGTATATCTCAGACACATATTCAACAAAGGGTCCTCAGCTTGACGCTATCATGGCTGAAGCCAACACAAAATTCATTGTTGGTCAGCTTGATGAGGCAGGATGGGATGCTCAGGTTGAAAGATGGCTTTCTCAGGGCGGACAGGGTGTTATAGATGACTATAACGAGGCTTACAAGGCTGATGAATCTGTTAAATAATTTTAAATAAAATATAGCTTTGTAAAAAAACAGCATAGTATTATGTACTATGCTGTTTTTCTGTATAAAAATATTTATAGCATTTTTGTTTTATATGCTAATCCCCAGTCAACCATTGAGTCGAGAACGGGTTTCAGACTGTAGCCGGTTTCTGTTAAAGTATATTCTACATGCGGCGGTACCTCGGGAAACACTTTACGTATTATAAGCCCGTCATCCTCCATTGAACGCAGGTTTGAGGTTAAAACCTTTTGAGATATGTTTCCTACAGATTTTTTTAATTCGCCGAAACGCATTGTGCCGTTAAGTAAATCACGCAAAATAAGTACTTTCCATCTATTGGAGATTAGCATAAGAGTTGTTTCAACAGGACAAGCTGGTAATTCTTTTTTCATATCTGTTATCCTTTCTGTATATCTGTGATAAAGATAAGCGGAATAAATATTTTTGTATTTTTATTATAAATTTTATAATAGTATTTGTCAATATAGTTTCCTGCCGGTAACTATACCACAAAAAAGTGCGTACTTTACAAGAATTTTCCGTGATGATATACTGTAGCTACAAGGTAAACAGATGAGCGTACGGCATCGACTACCGGCAGTTATTATATTATGGAGGACTTGATATTATGAATAAGAATACATTTACAAAAATCAGTTTGAAAAAAGGTGAAATAAGTATATATGATTTTGGCGCTGTTAGACTGCATGCGTATAAAACGAATGATTTTATAGATGATGAGGTTTTTATCGTTGAAAAAAACGGCAGTGCGGTTGTTATTGAATCACCGTGCTTCTTTGATAATAATAATGAATTTGAGGAATATATTAACAGTTTGAATGTAAAAACAATGGGAATGCTTGTGTCGTATCATGGCGCCGGCGCGAATTGCCTGAAGAATGTGCCTAAATATTCAACGGAGAATGCTAAGGTGTATTCCGAAAAAGGCGGCGGAAAAGCTCTGATTGATAATTTCGCATCAGTTTTTGGAGATAGCTTTGATAATGAAATTCACGCTATAACAAATATTATAAGCGCAGGCAAAAACACAATAGGGGATATTGATTTTGTCATCACACCTACTCAGGAAGCTTTTGATATTGAATTTCCAGAAATAAACGCTGTTTATACACATATGCTTGGTCATGACTGTCATTCAATTGTAGCGGGAGAAAATCACGCGGATGCTATTATTGCTCAGCTTAAGGAATATATATCCAAAGGTTATGATTTAATACTGACATCTCATTACACACCGGAGGATTTAAAAGACGCCAATATAAAAATTGAATATATTGAAAATCTGAAAGCGATTGCTGAACAGTGTGGTAATGCCGATGAATTTAAAAGAAAAGTGAAGGAATGTTACAGTCATTATTCCGGAGAGAATTATCTTGATATGACAGCAGGTTTTTTCTTTAAATAAGCCTGTCAGAATATTCAATAAACAACAGGAGCGTATATAATACCGCTCCTGTTGTGATATTTTGAATAAATATTTGATGATAAATTAAGAATATGTCTGTTAAATATTTTATATTGATTTAGGCAGTTCGATTTTTACAGTGAAGCCGTTGTCATTATAAGCAGTCATTTTACCGCCGTGTACATGGATAATTCTGTATGCCATAGGCAGCCCCAGACCATGTGAGGATTTTGGAATTTTATCAATGTTTTTAATTACATTATCGCAAACACCACCGCCGTTATCTGAAATGATAAGAAATACACTGCCTTGTTCGGTATGTTCTGTAATGCGTATCAGACAGCGGTCTGTATTATGAACGATGCTGTTATTTACAATATTAAAAATTGCGCGTTCTATAAGACTTTCGTCTGCGGATACGGCTGCCTGTTCATCCTTAATGTCGAGTTCGATTCTGGTATTATCGGCCAAAGAACTGTTTATAATATCAGTTATAATTTTTCTTAACAGAGGGCACAGGCGAATATTATTTCTTTTTGACGGCTGCATATCATATTCTAGTGAGGAAATCAGATTTAAGTCCTCGATAAGCTTTTTTATTTTTATACTTTGTAATGTTATCGTTTTGACCTTTTGTTTGTCTGATTGGGACAGCTCGTTTTTTTCGGTAAGTGCTTCAGAATTGCCTATGATTATTGAAAGCGGTGTGCGTATATCATGTGAAACACCTGAAATCCAGTTTAAACGCGCGCTGTCACGTTGAGCAAGCGCAAGATTTTTTCTTTCAATAGCCGAGGAAGTGCTGTTTATACTACGTGATATTTCCCTAAACAGTCCTTTTTCTTTCAGATGTATGCTTTTTTCCTGTTTCAAATCATTTATACCATTTATAAGAACACGCATTCGCCTGTATAAATTAATTCCGAATATAAAGGCTAGAATTGATGCAAGGCATATATTCACTATAAGTATGACAATAATTCTTTGCGGAAGCGTGTCAAACCATTCCATAGAATATGCCATATCATATTTACCAACGGCATTTTTAGGTATGCCGAGTACCAGCAGACCATAATCAGTAGTACGCACATATACCGGATAATCATTTAAAAACCAGCGTGTCATTTTTGCCACATCATTTATGGAGTAATGCTCTGGGATATCGTCAGGTTTATTCTGCGCCCAGATTATATCGCCGCTTTCATTAATTAGAATACACCAGCAATCGGATTTTATCAGCCTGCTGTCAGTGAGATGGAATCCATTGTCTGTTTTTACTAGAGCTTTGCTTATAGAATCAATCATTTTCTGAGGAGATGAGCCATGCATATGAGTTGTAGTATCACTTCCGATAAAGGCAAATCCAAGAAAGTTTATCACAAGTAAAATGGTAGCGATAAACGCTGCTGAAAAGGTAAAGAGTATAAAAATTTTGAGTGCTGTTTTATTCATTATCAATCACCAGTTTATATCCTAATCCCTTCACTGTTATCAGATGTTTGGGGTTTGACGGTTCAGATTCGAGTTTTTTTCGCAGTCTCCTTATATGTACCATCAGCGTGTTTTCACAGCCGTAGTAATCTTCGCCCCACGCAGACATACATAGAGCGTCGTTTGTCACGATGCGGTTTTTATTTTCCCAGAGCTTTTTCAGCAAAATAAATTCCTTTGCTGTCAGCGGTGTTTCAACGTTATTGTCTGTGACGGACGCTGTTTCAAAGTCGATGGTTTTTCCTGAAAGAGAAAATTTTTCCGTGGGATGACTTATGCCGTAAACTCTTTTTAGTACAGCCGTTACACGTAAAATAAGCTCTTTTGGCAAAAATGGCTTTACTATATAATCATCCGCGCCCAGTTCCAGCCCTGTAATTTTATCGCGCGCTTCTCCTCGCGCGGTAAGAAAAATAATCGGCGACGGCGAAATTGCTCTAAGTTGTTCCGCCAGTAAAAATCCGCTGCCGTCAGGCAGGTTTACGTCAAGAAGAAAAAGTGAGATAGATTGTTCATTTGCTGTTTTAATAGCTTCAGCGCGGTTCTTTGCGGTATAAATATTATAAAAACCGTCTTGATAGAGAATATTCGATAGTATTGACAGCAGTTCTGTTTCGTCATCTGTTATTAAAATTTTTTTGTTTTTAATTTCCTGCATAAATATCACCTATATATATTGTAGCATACGGAAAGTAATTTTAAAAGGAATTTACTCAAAATTTAAGGTTTATTTAAGGTTTAGTTAAGTTTAATGACAGACAGGTATTGTATACTTATATTATCAAAAACAGAAAGGATGTTAAAAAAATGAAAGAAATCGTAATTACAAACAGACTTACCAAAAGATATAAAGAAAATCTTTCGGTAAATAATCTTGATATGCGTGTAAAGGAGGGGAGAATATACGGTTTTTTAGGACCAAACGGCGCCGGTAAATCAACCACTTTAAAGATGCTTTTGGATTTAGTCAGACCGACAGCCGGTGAAATAGATATTTTCGGCAAGCGTTTAAATTCAAATATGAGAATTGATATACTGCGTAATATTGGTTCTCTGATTGAGTCGCCCTCGTATTACGGACATCTTACAGGAGAGGAAAATCTTAAAATTCTTCAGATATTGATGGATGTTCCAAAGAAAAATATAGACGAGGTTCTGCGTATTGTGCGTCTTGACCGTCAGCGCGGTAAAAAGGTATCAGCGTATTCTTTGGGAATGAAACAGCGTTTAGGTCTGGCCGGCGCTCTTTTGTCATTTCCGAAGCTGTTAATTCTTGACGAGCCGACTAACGGTCTTGACCCAGCAGGTATTCAGGAAATGCGTGAGCTGATATGCTCTCTGCCGCAAAAATATGATATGACAGTAATTGTATCAAGTCATCTGCTGTCTGAAATAGACCAGATGGCTGAGGATATTGGTATTATTGCAAATGGAAAAATGATGTATCAGGGACCTTTAGAGCTTCTTCATGAAACAGACAGGTCAAAAACTCTTGAGGAAATCTTTTTGGACTTGACCGGAAAGGAGTCGAGCTTATGATAAGACTGATTAAGTGCGAGTATAGAAAAACGCGGGGGCGATGGATATTTGTTATGGCTCTTGCTATAACGGCTGTACAGATTATGTGGGTCTTATATGGAGATTATGAAAATGATTTTATAATCCAAAACGGCTGGATGAGCTTTTTGTATCAGCTTCCGCTTGTAAACGCAATCTTTTTACCGCTTTTGTCAATTATAGTGTCATCACGGCTTGGTGATATTGAGCATAAGGGAGTGATGCTGAAACAGCTGGCGGTAATCACTTCAAAGGGAAAAATATATGACGTAAAGCTTATTTACGGATTGGCAATAGTATTATTTTGTAATATTTTAAGCTGGAGCGCGTCTGTAATATGCGGATACGCGGTGGGATTTAATGGGGATGTGCCTATAAAGCTGTATCTTATTTATCTGCTTTTTACTATGGCACCTACAATGGCTGTATATATTTTTCAGCATACGCTGTCGCTGCTGTTTAAAAATCAGGCGGTTACATTTTTCGCCGGCATTATAGGCGCATTCTTAGGATTATTTTCAATGTTTCTGCCGCAGCTGCCGCTTTTGAGAAGGATGCTTATATGGGGCTATTACGGTGTATTACAGTTTGTGGGGATGTTTGGCTGGACGAAGGAAACACGTTATGCGTCCGCGTATTTTGAGGTTATGGGATTTGACTGGATGTTCTTTTGTATTTTAATAGTAATATGCGTTTTGATATACATAACCGGAAAATTATTATTTTGCAGAAAAGAGGTATAAAATTATGTTACGTAAATTATTAAAGGCAGAAAGGATAAAATTAAAGCGTTCGCCGGTATGGCTGGCATTCTTGGTAATGCCGGTTATACCCGCGCTTCTGGGAACGCTTAATTATCTGAATAATCTGGAGCTGCTGCAAAGCGAGTGGTACAGTATGTGGACGCAGCACACTCTGTTTACCTGTTATTTTTTTCTGCCGATTATGATTGGTGTGTACTGCGCGTATATAATGAGACTTGAACATAATAATCACAATTGGAATAAAGTACTGACGATGCCCGTAAGACGCGCGGAGGTGTTTATCTCAAAGCTGTTTACAGTGTCGTTTATGATACTTATAAGTGAAATATGGATAGGTGTTTTATTTGTGATATCAGGTAAAATTGTCGGTATGGCTGCGGAGCCGCCGTATGCGGATATTATTATATGGTGCTTATTCGGTACTATAGGCGGTATGGTGATGGCGGCAATTCAGCTATTTATTTCAATATATGTTAAGAGCTTTGCTATGCCTGTCGGTATTGCGTTTGCAGGAGGGCTTTCCGGACTACTTTTTCTTGCGAAAGATTTGGGACATATATGGCCTTATTCGCTGATGGCATATGGTATGAATTCAAATGCTCCGCAGGAGCTGATGGAAAGCGGATACGGTACCTTTGCAATGATATGCTTAGTGTATATTATTGCTGTTGCCGCTATGGGAAGTGTGGTTATGAATAGAAAAGATATATAAGGAAAACGCTCTGTGTGAGCGTTTTTTTCTTGAAAAGAATAGATAAATATGATATAGTATTTATAAAATGAAAAGAGGGAGGAAAACATGAATAAAAACAGGCTTTTGTCTATCATTTTAATTGTGACAGCGGTATTTTCTGCGGCAGTTGTTATTATAAAGTGCTTTGCTGTTGATGAAAAAAAATTTGCGAAAATCTATCAGAATGGTGAGCTTGTCAGGGAAATTAAGCTTGATACTCTTGATGCTCCTGTAGAATTTGATATTAAAGATAGAGTCGGGCATGTAAATATAGTCAGAGCTGAGCGCGGGAGGATTTGTATGCTGAGCGCGGATTGTCCTGATAAGCTGTGTGTTAATCAGGGCTGGATTACAAACGGCGTTGTGCCGGTTGTATGTCTGCCTAATAAAGTAACTATAGAAATAACGGGAACAGAAAAGAAAACAGACGCTCAAAGCGGAGGCATACCACCTGTTAATACTGAAAGAGAACTTGACACGTATGCTGAAAAATGATAAAATTATTCATAGAGGATAACTATGAATACAA
The DNA here is from genome assembly GCA_910585795.1 of uncultured Clostridia bacterium. Classification (GTDB taxonomy): domain Bacteria; phylum Bacillota; class Clostridia; order UBA1381; family UBA1381; genus Hominilimicola. The sequence goes on from CAJUFV010000063.1 coordinate 8,081, forward strand.
AAGGGGACAGAAGCTTATGAAAATATCGACAAAAGGAAGATATGCGGTGCGCTTGATGTTAGATATTGTTCAGCATTCAAACGGAGGGAATGTGTCTATAAAAGACATATCAAAACGTCAGAACATATCTTTAAAATATTTAGAGCAGATTGTCAATATGCTGAGTAAGGCCGGATTTTTAAAAAGTCAGCGCGGGTCTCAGGGCGGATATAAGCTGACACGCCGGCCGGAGGAATATACGATAGGTGATATTCTCAGGGTTACTGAAGGGGGTATGGCGCCGGTATCCTGCTTGGAGGATGAGGAAAATCAATGTTCAAGAGTAAGTCAGTGTCCTACTATTGCTTTCTGGACTGAGCTGTATAATATGATTAATGATTATTTGGACGGAACCACTATTGCCTCTCTTGCGGACAGGGCGCAGGATGGTAATGATGATTTCTGCTGTTATATTTAACTTTTTATTATAATACAAATATACTAAAGGAGATAAAGTTATGAAGACAATATTATTTCAGGGGGATTCAATAACAGATGCGGAGCGTTCCAGGGAACTGGATTACAGAACAGGCTGCGGTTATCCGACGCTTGTGGCCGGAGAACTGGGTTTTGATTATCCTAATGAGTACAGATTTTATAACCGAGGTATAAGCGGAAACAGAGTTGTTGATGTGTATGCGAGAATTAAGGAGGATATTATTAATCTTCGGCCCGATATTATGAGTATACTGGTTGGGGTAAATGATGTATGGCATGAAATAAGATATAATAATGGTATAGACGCGGAGAAATATTATAATATTTATTCCGTGATGCTTGAGGAAATAAGAACGGCTCTTCCTGACACTAAAATAATGATTTTAGAACCGTTTGTATTAAAAGGAAGCGCGACGGAGGACGAGTGGGAAACTTTTCGCGCTGAAGTGAAAAAAAGAGCTGAAAAGGCGAAAACGGCGGCGGAAAAGTATCAGCTTCCGTTTATTCCGCTTCAGGGCTTGTTAGACGAGGCTGTCAGACTTGCGCCGCCGGATTACTGGCTTCTTGACGGAGTACACCCAACAAGCGCGGGACATGAGCTGATAAAAAGAGAGTGGATAAAAATGTTTAAGCAGTTATAAAAATAATAGCAGACATTTTATGTCTGCTATTATTTTTATGTATAAATCATTTGACAGCGGTAAAGAAAAATCTTGGAAATTTAAAAATGATTTCTCCGTTTGCCTGCATTGGGTAGGCTTTTTTGACCTCGCTATAGACATCATGTTCAAATTCAAGCGCGTCTTTTCTTGAAAGAGCTTCTAAATAAGGTCTTAAACCCGTTCCTTTGTACCATTCCATAATACTTTCGTGTGAAGGCATTCGGTGGCAGTAAATTGTTTCCCAGATTGAGAAATCAGCTGCTATATCTGAAAGCAGGTCAAAATATTCACTCTGCGTCAGGTTATAAAAAATTCTTGGCTTGGTGAATTTAGTTTTCCATTTGCTGCTTGATGTAAGCTCAGCAATTATCATATGTATCGGCTCCTTATAGTTCATAGGCGTTTGAACTGCAAGAAGGCCGCCGTCTTTAAGTATGTTCATCATGTTTTTTATAAGTAAATGATGATTGGGTATCCATTGAATACATGCGTTTGAAAATACAACATCAAATTTTTGATTCAGTACATTAAAATCTTTGGCTGCGTCAAATAGAATGAAATCAAGGTCAGGATTTTGAGTCTGTGCTTTGTCAAGCATGCTTTGGGAATTATCTGTTCCGATAATATGTGCTTTTGGAAATTTATCAGCGAGCACTCTTGTGCTGTTGGCAGGGCCGCAGCCTATATCTATAATTTCACTTGGATTTTTTATGTGTATTTTGTTTGCGAGGTCAATGGCAGGCTGAGTTCTTTCTTTTATGAATTTTGTATACTGTTCCGCGTTCCATTCTGACATTATATGAATTCCCCTCTGTTATAGTGTATTTAATCTGTATAAATCAAAAGACTGCGTAAGCAGTCTTTTGATTCTGTATTAAAATTAACCAACTAGTGATTTGATATAGTCAACAATTTTTTCGTCCTTAGCGTTTGCGAAGAATAAATCTTTAAACTGAGCGCCTGCTACAGCGCCTTTAACAAGCTCCTGGTCAAGGTTAGGAAGAATTTCAAGTAAATCTCTGTGAGTAACTTTTTTAACCTCGTTAAGAATTTTCGCGTTTCTCTGTTCAGGAACGGCTCTTTCTTTTGGATATCCTCCGCCCCATTCCTCAACGAATAATTTTTCAAAAATATACTGAAGGTTAAGCTCAGCGCCCCAGCCCCAGCCTTTAGCGAAAGGCAGAGCGATACAGTTGCCGTTGTTAACTTGTGTGAACTGATAAGCGTCTGTCGGGTCTACAACATGACCGCACAAAACTCCTGGGAAAGCGTTGCAGGCAAGCATAGCTCCCTCGCCGGTGCCGCAGCCTGTGATAACAAGGTCAGCCGCGCCTGAGTTAAGAAGAACAGCGGCAAGAATACCAATCTGAACATATGTCAGCTGTTCAGCGTCATCAGCGGTATACATACCGAAATTGAATACTTCATGACCAAGCGGTTCAACAACCTTTTTTAAGGTTTCAAGAATGATGCCGTTCTTTGCGGCCTGACTGTTTTCGTTAATTAAAGCAATTTTCATTGGAAAAAACCCTCTTTCTTTTATATTTACCACTATATTATAACAAAACAGACACAGCTTTGCAATATATAAATAAAAATTTAATATTTTATTGACAAATAATAATGATATATTATATGATAAAGAGAGAGTAACGAGGATATACTTATTATTGGAGGGTAGAAAATGCGTAAATTATTTAGAAGTGTTACTGATAAAAAAATATGTGGTGTTTGCGGTGGTATTGCGGAATATTTTGGAATGGATTCAACTATTATTCGTCTGGCGTTTGCCGTATTTACCTGTTTTTCATTGGGTACGGGAATGCTTGTTTATTTTATCGCGGCGCTGGTTATGCCGGAACAGCAGAATTATTAACAGATGATTATCTGTTGCATAAAGAATTTAATAAGATTGCGAGGAATCAAAAATGGGATTGTTTAAAAAAAAGAAGCTGGAAAACACGCCTGAGGAAACTGTAAATCAGAATGATACTCTGAAGGAGGATATATCAAAGGCTTATGATGAGATTACAGCAAAGAGTACATCTGACGAAAAGCAGGAAGAAGGTGATGAAGGCGCAAAAGGCGGGGAGTTTGAAAATGAATTGTTCAAGTCCCGCATAAAAATATTTAAAGAGAAAAAGAATCAGGAAGCTCTGAATGAGGTTATGAAGCTTTTACCTGGAAGAAAGTTTTTGGTGCCATCAGTGTCTAACATGAAGGAGCCGTTTGATAATTCGGACGGTAAAATTCAATTAAAGAAAGGCGCGGTGTTTAATCCTGCGCTGCTTACGGGGACGGATAAAAAAGTATTTCTTCCTGTATTTACAGATGAGGAAGCTATGGTACAGAAATCGCCGTCAGGCGTAATACTTCGTCTTTCGATTGAGCAGTGTGTTGGTATTGTATATGATAAGAAAAATCCGGTATGGGCTATGGCGATAAATCCTTTTACAGAAAATATGATAATAGGCGAGGAATTGCTCAGAATGATGTTTAAGGAAAATAAGAAGGAAGATTAAAATATATCAGCGTCTTATTGGACGCTGATTTTTAGTAGAGTGAATATTATTGTTTTAGGGAGATAAGTCAGCAGAAATATTTTAGTATCTCCTTTTATATTCTTAGTATAACAATATATAGTGCTATAAAATATATTTTAGTGCCAAGATATGGTGATGATGTAAAAAATAAAAAAAAGGGGAAAAAAAATAAAAAAAAGTATTGACAAGAGAGAGAAGATGTGTTAATATAAATAAGCTGTCGCGAATGAAGAATTCGCAGAGC
>CAJUFV010000064.1 GCA_910585795.1 uncultured Clostridia bacterium
AATGTATTCAATATATTTTCCTCCTAAAAAACACTTGATTTTTTCATAAAGGAATGATATAATAATTACACGCTATGTAATTAAAATATCAAACTTTATGAATTGAGATACTTCCTGTGATGTGGTGGGTATCTCTTTTTTTGTTCTTTTGCTGTAATAAAGATAATGAAACCGCAAAAGAACATTATACCGCCTATAACCTGAGTCACTTTTCAACACCTCCTTTTCGCCGCTGGACGGGCTTATTTCATCTTACAAACCTTGATTAAAAGAATAACTACCGCCGTCAGCTGTAATATGCTGATTATGTTTTGAATTATCTCTGTCATTCTTATCATCTCGCTTTCCGCCGCTGATAGGGCTTATGCTTCTTTTGTTGCGCTGTTTACGTAATTACGAAATGTGCCGTGGTCTGTCTGAACAATTTGATATTGTTCACTGTGCAGACGTTTAACACCGCCGTTTTTCTGTATTTCCTCGTCTTTGTTCAATTCCTCAATCAATAAATCTAATAGTCCCATTGTAATTCTCCTTTCCGCCGCTGGACGTGCTTATACTTCTTTTGTTGTGTTATCTGTTTCTTTCTGAGTAACCCCATACTCAAAAAAAATAACATCTGGAGGAATGTTAAGAGCTGCGGCTATATTGTTCATTTCCGTACGCCCAAAATCTACTTTCCCTGAAAGCCTTGCCGATAACATCTCACGACTTATACCTATAGTTTCAGCCAATGAAGTTATATTATACCCTGCGCGTACCATATAGGATTTAACCTTATTAGTTTCCTCTGATGTCATATATGTATTTCTCATAATATCACCCCTTGTTTCTTTTAGAGTAACTATATTATATAACATTTAGAGTAACTTGTCAATACTTTTTTATAAAAAAGTTTCTTAAAACGTATTGACAGATTCCAAATTGAATTGTATAATATAATTAAAAGGCGGTGAATATCATGAATATTGGAAGCAGATTAAGACAATTAAGAGAGAAAGCAAACTTGACACAAGAAGAAGTAGGAAAGCAACTAGGAGTAACAAAAGCAACTGTAAATCGTTATGAATCTGGCAAAATTGATATTAAGCGTACCATTGCTATAAAACTATCTGATATATTAAATACTACGCCATCATATATAATGGGCTGGGATGAAAGCGCAAAAACAAGCTCATACAACTTACCGGAAATCATACCGCCCTCAAAGGTTGACCCTGATATGTTCGTGCTGAATATGTACAAACGGCTTGATATAGAGGATAAAGCAGAAGTACGGGGTACAATGAAGCAGATGTTAAAAGCAGATAAATATAATACGGAATTTGCCACAGAGATATTCGAGGATATAAACGCTGATATAAAGCGTATCATTAAAAAGGGCAATGTAAATATAAAATAATATTTACCGCCCCGCGTGGCATTGTGTTTGTGATTTATGTGTATTACAGGTGAAAGGAATGATAAAATTGAACGAATTACCGTATACTATTGATGATATTCGTAGAATGTTCTTAAAGAATAATATTATATGGAAAGACCACGCGGCACAACGTATGGTTGAACGAGATATTCAAAAATATGAAATCAAACAATGTTTGGCTAATGGTGAAATAATAGAAACATATATAACAGATAAACCGTTTCCCAGTTGTCTTATAATTGGTTATACTGACAGTAATAGACCGATTCACGTTTTATGCAGTACAGACGACGAATATGTGTATATAATAACGGCATATATACCTGATAATATAAAATGGAATGATGATTTAAAAACAAGGAGGCAGAAATGATGAGATGTATCGAATGTGGACACGACCTTATAGAAAAAGAAAAAACCTATGTCGCAAATTTAGACCATTGCGTCATTGTAATTAAAAATGTTCCTGCTTTAGTGTGTGAGCATTGCAAAGAAGTATATTACACTGATGACGTTTTTGAAAAAATTGAAACTACTGTTAATAAATTAAAGAATATTATAAATGACGTTGCAATTATTGATTATAATAAACAAGCAGCATAAGTAAACCTTACCGCCGCGCGGCGGAATAATAAAAAATTCCTCCGACCGTCGCCAAACAGTCAGAGGAATAAAGAGAATTGCTATGATAGCAATGTTCCACTGAAACAAGGATATTATATCATAGCACTTCTTAAAATGCAAGAATAAAAGCATAGAAAGGGAGTGTTTTTTTATGGCAACAGTAAGAAAAAGAGGTACTACATATCAAATTAGGGTGTCATGCGGCTATGATGTAACCGGTAAACACATCGAAAAGACAATGACATGGAAACCAAAAGAGGGAATGACACAAAGGCAGATTGACAAGGAGCTGAACCGACAGGCGGTTATCTTTGAGGAAAAATGTGTAACAGGTCAATTCCTTGACGGTAATATCACCTTTGCCGAATTTTCGGAACGTTGGTTTAAAGATTACGCAGAAAAGCAATTAAAGGAAACAAGCATAAAAG
>CAJUFV010000065.1 GCA_910585795.1 uncultured Clostridia bacterium
ATATATTCATTTTAGATATTTTAAAGGAGTTAAATCATGGAAGACGTAAGAAGAATTTATGTTGAAAAAAAAGACGGATTTGACATTGAAGCTAGAGGTGCTCTTGATGATTTAAGAGAAAATCTTTCCCTTAAAGGTCTTGAGAAGGTCAGAATAATAAACAGATATGATGTTTCGGGATTAAGTAATGAAGAATATGAAAAAGCAAGAAATCTTATTTTTTCGGAACCACCTGTAGATAATGCTTATGATGAGAAAGTAGAGATAGATGAAGGCAAGGTATTTGCGGTTGAATTTTTACCGGGTCAGTTTGACCAGAGAGCCGCGTCTGCTGAGGAATGTATTTCCATTTTGACGCAGAAAGAGCGTCCAACTGTAAGAAGCGCGAAGGTATATGTGCTTATAGGCGACGTATCTGATGAAGAAGCTGAAGCAGTTAAAAAATATGTCATAAACCCTGTCGAAGCAAGAGAGGCAAGCCTTGAAAAACCTGATACGCTTGTTATGGAGCATGTAGCTCCTGAAGATGTGAGAATTGTTGATGGATTTATTCAGATGGATGAGGCTCAAATGCAGCTATTTCTTAATGAGATGGGCTTTGCTATGGATATGGATGACCTTGCGTTTTGTCAAAAATATTTTAATGATACAGAAAAACGTAATCCGACAGTTACAGAGCTTCGCATGATTGATACATACTGGTCTGACCATTGTCGTCATACTACATTTTCTACAAGAATAAATGATGTTAAAATAAATGACGGCAAATATGCGGATGTAATTTCAGCCGCATATAATGAATACAGGAAAGCTAAAGCTGAATTGTATGCGCCTGACCGTGATACGTGTCTTATGAATATGGCTACAATTATTGTTAAGCAGCTAAAGAAAAAGGGACTACTTAAGGAAATCGACGAATCTGAGGAAATTAACGCCTGTTCAATAGTGGTAGATGTGGATGTAGATGGAAAAGAAGAGCCATGGCTGATAATGTTCAAAAATGAAACGCATAATCACCCGACTGAAATTGAACCTTTCGGCGGCGCTGCCACATGTCTTGGAGGAGCGATACGAGATCCGCTGTCAGGCAGAAGCTATGTTTATCAGGCGATGCGTGTGACAGGAAGCGGCGACCCGAGGGTATCACTGAAAGATACATACATGGGTAAGCTTATGCAAAGGAAGATTACAAAGGGAGCTTCGGCGGGTTATAGCTCATACGGTAATCAGATAGGTCTTGCGACAGGTCAGGTGCAGGAGATTTATCATGAAGGCTATGTGGCAAAGAGAATGGAAATCGGCGCTGTTATAGGCGCGGCTCCTAAAAAGAATGTTATAAGAGAAGTACCGGAAAAAGGGGATGTTATTATCCTGCTGGGAGGACGGACAGGACGCGACGGTATCGGCGGAGCGACAGGCTCGTCAAAAGCTCATGACGAAAAGAGCGTTATTACCTGCGGTAGTGAGGTGCAAAAAGGTAATCCTCCGGTTGAGAGAAAAATTCAGAGATTATTCAGAGATGAAAAGGTGACAACTCTTATAAAACGCTGTAATGACTTTGGCGCCGGCGGCGTGTCAGTTGCGATAGGCGAGCTTGCTGATGGCCTTGTGATTGACCTTGATATGGTGCCTAAAAAGTACGAGGGCCTTGACGGTACAGAACTTGCTATAAGTGAATCGCAGGAAAGAATGGCGGTTGTTGTTCGTGCGGAGGATGCGGACAAGTTTATTAAGTACTCAAATGAAGAAAATCTTGAAGCAACCAAGGTGGCAGTTGTTACGGACGAAAACCGTCTTGTAATGACATGGAGAGGAAAAGTTATATGTGATATTTCGCGTGATTTCCTTAATACAAACGGCGCCACTAAGGATACGGATATAGAAGTTGTACTTCCTGACGAAAACAAAAGCTTTTTTAAACAGAAAGCAGTTATAGATATAAAGACAAAATGGCTTGATGTGCTTTCAAATCTAAATGTATGCTCACAAAAGGGACTTTGTGAGAAATTTGACAGTACAATTGGCGCTAATAGTGTGCTTATGCCGTTTGGAGGCAAGTATCAGCTTACGCCATCGGACGGTATGGCGGCGAAAGTACCTGTGCTTGACGGTAAAACAAATACTGCAACGGTAATGACATTCGGCTATAATCCTGATTTGTCAAGCTGGAGTCCATACCACGGTTCAACCTATGCCATTGTAGAGTCTGTGTCAAAAGCGGTTGCGCTGGGGGCTGATTATAAAAAAATATATCTGACATTTCAGGAGTATTTTGAGAGACTGGGAACCGATTCTAAGCGTTGGGGCAAGCCGTTTTCAGCATTGCTTGGAGCTTATATAACTCAGCTTGAATTGGGGATTGCCGCTATTGGAGGAAAGGATTCGATGAGCGGAAGCTTCAATGAACTTGACGTTCCTCCTACTCTTACGTCATTTGCTGTTGCGCCTGTAAAAGCAGATAAGGTTATTTCTCAGGAAATAAAAAAATCAGGAACAAAATTGGTATTGTTTACAGTGAAGCGTGACGAAAACGACTTACCTATGTTTGACGAGCTAAAGAAAATGTATGATACGGTACACGGACTTGTTAAGTTGGGAGTTGTACGCAGTGCTAGTGTTGTCAAAGGCTTTGGTCTTACGGAGACTATAAGTAAGATGTGTTTTGGTAATATGATAGGCTTCAAATTTAATGAAAACATAAGTGAAAGTCTGCTGTTTAATGCTCCGCTTGGTTCAATAGTTATTGAACTGGACGATGATTTTGGAGCATTACTGGAAGCAGAAGAATTCGTAAGACCGATTGAACTGGGAGAAACACAGCAAGAACAGTCAATAGATTTCAAAAATATAAAGATTTCGCTTGCTGAGGCTGTTACAGCGTGGAAAGAGCCTCTGGAAAAGGTATTTCCTACAAAGGCGGGAGATTTTGCGGAAGAACCTGAAACGTACAGCTATAATAAGCGGAATATTGCCATTGCATCAGAAAAATTTGCGAAGCCTAGAATATTTATACCTGTATTTCCAGGTACAAACTGTGAATATGATACAGCTAGAGCGTTTGAAAATGCCGGTGGTATTGCTGATGTGTTTGTGGTTAAGAACCTTTCAGGTGAAGCTGTTTCCTATTCAATGCGCGAGATGGAAAAGCGTATAAATAATTCTCAGATTGTCATGATACCGGGCGGATTTTCTGGCGGAGATGAGCCTGAGGGAAGCGGCAAATTTATTGCTACCGCATTCCGTAATCCGCTGGTAAAGGAGGCGGTAATGAATATGCTGAAAAATCGTGATGGTCTGATGTTTGGCATATGCAACGGTTTTCAGGCGCTTATAAAGCTTGGACTTGTACCTTATGGTGAAATAAGAGACCTTGACAATGATTCACCGACACTTACGTTTAACACAATAGGCCGACATGTTTCATGTATGGCAAGAACAAGAGTAGCATCTAATAAATCGCCGTGGCTCGCAAATGTGGATACAGGAGATATTCATACAATTGCGCTTTCACATGGTGAGGGACGCTTTATCGCTTCTTCTGAACAGGTGGCAGAACTGGCAAAAAATGGACAGATTGCGACACAGTATGTAAATCTTGATGGTAAAGCAACATATGACATAGATTGGAATCCTAATGGTTCGGTGTCTGCTATTGAAGGTATTACAAGTCCTGACGGCAGAGTGTTCGGTAAAATGGGACACAGTGAGCGTATAGGAGATAATATCGCGTTTAATGTTCCAGGCAATAAAGATCAGAAGCTGTTTGAAGCTGGTGTGAATTACTTTAAATAATGTATGGGGTTTAAAATGAAGGATTGGTTTACCATAGATAAAATAGATAGAGATACCTATATTATCAGTGAATACCGTCATTGGGAGGAAACGCACTGTTATCTGTTGAACGGAACAGAACATAGTTTGATTATAGATACCGGTCTGGGTATTTGTAATATTTATGATGAAGTAATAAAGCTTACGGATAAGCCGGTTATTGCCGTGGCCACGCATATCCATTGGGACCATATCGGAGGACACAGGTATTTCCGTGATTTTTATGCCCACAGAGCGGAATTGTACTGGCTTAACGGGGGATTCCCGCTGACAATAGAGACAATAAGGGATATGGTTACTGACCGTTGTGATTTGCCTGAAAATTATGATGTCGATACATATGAATTTTTTCAGGGAACACCGGCAAGAGTTCTTGAAGATGAAGAGAAAATAGATATAGGCGGACGCATAATACAGGTTATGCATACACCGGGTCATTCTCCGGGACATATGTGTTTCTGGGAAGCTGAAAGCGGATACCTTTTTACAGGGGATTTAGTTTATAAAGATACATTATTTGCGTATTATCCCTCGACTGACCCGAAAGCATATCTTTTATCGCTTGAAAAAATATCAAATTTGCCTGTGCAAAGAGTTTTCCCAGCTCATCATTCATTAGATATGCAGCCAGAAATTCTTTTCCGTATGAGAGATGCATTCAGGAAGCTGCAAGCAGAAGGGAAGCTGTGTCATGGCAGCGGAACCTTTGATTATGGGGATTGGGCTGTGTGGCTGTAATTTAAATATTAAAATGACAGGCTGTGACATAAGGTCGCAGCCTGTTTCGCAGATAAAGGAAAGGTGAATTATGAAGCCAAAACTGGAAACTGTATTTCCACAGATTAATGACAAGGAAATAGCAGAGCTTATAATAGAAAAAATAAGCTTATCAAAAAATAGAAGAAAAATAAAAATTTTGCTTGCTTCTAATACGTCGTCATATCTTGTTTCAAAGGTTGAGAGCGAGGTGAAAAGCGCATGTAATCTTGCTGAAGTTATTGTAAAGGTTGATGAGGCTGTAAAAGAGCAGGACAGAAATGTTATGATATATGAGGTTGAAAAGGGACAGGAAAATCAATTTATGTCCTCATCATTCGGGCCTAAGTATATCGGAAAAGCAAATGTATCAGATATGCTCTATGGCAGACCGATACGAGACGATATTATATCAATACATTCTGTCACGGATAATTCGGGAAGAGTTGCTATTTCCGGTAAGGTATTTTTTGTTGACGAGCGGGAAATAACATCAAAAAAGACGGGAAAAGTGTTTCATCTCATAACAATGGATATTACCGATAATGAGGATTCTATTTCTGCCAAAATGTTTGTGACAAAAACAGATGATGATAAGCCATTTAATAATTTGTTTAATACATTGAAAAAGGGAGTAAAAAGCGGCGGTATATATGTGGTGGCTCGTGGTAAGGCACAGTTTGACCAGTATGCTGGTGAAACAATTATTATGCTTAATGATATTGCCAGAATAGAAGCACCGCCAATACGTCAGGATAATGCCGAAAAAAAGCGTGTGGAGCTGCATATGCATACGCAAATGTCTGCAATGGATGCTGTAAATTCCGCACAGGACCTGATAAACAGGGCTGTTTACTGGGGACATAAGGCAATCGCTTTGACAGATCATGGTGTTGTACAGTCATTTCCTGACGCGATGAAAGCGTCAAATTTTAATGAGAAAATAAAAGTCCTATATGGAGTTGAAGGTTATCTTATAGATGACAGTAAGAGAATTGTGTACGGGGCAGATAAACAAAATATAGACTCATCTTTTGTTGTGTTTGACATAGAAACAACGGGACTTAACAAGAATACAAATAATATTACGGAAATAGGCGCGGTAAAGGTATTAAATGGAGAAATAGTTGATAAATGGTCTACATTTGTTAATCCATGTCAGCCCATTCCAGAAAAGATAGTGAATTTGACAGGAATTAACGATAATATGGTAAAGGATGCGCCTAAAATAGATGAGATAATCGGTGAATTTTTTGAATTTTGTAAAGATAGTGTTCTTGTGGCGCATAATGCGGATTTTGATACGGGATTTATAAAAAAAGCGGCTGAGGATAACGGACTCAACTTTGATTTTTGTTATCTTGATACGCTTATGCTTGCGAGATGTATGTATCCGGATTTGCCTAATTTTAAGCTGGATACTCTGACAAAGCATTTGCATGTAATTCTTGATAATCATCACAGGGCAGTTGATGACGCGAAGGCTACTGCTGATGTGTTTGTAAAAATGCTGTCAGAGCTTCGTGAACAGGGTAGGACAGAGCTTGCAAAGCTCAATGGTGAATTTGATTTAAGAAGCGCAGCGAAGAAGAATAAAGCATTTCATATTATTATTCTGGCAAAAAACCAGACAGGACTTAGACATATTTATGAAATGGTATCTGAATCACAGCTAAAATATTTTTTCCGCACACCTAGGATTCCTAAGAGCTTGCTAGAAGAAAAACGTGAGGGGCTTATTCTTGGTTCGGCATGCGAAGCAGGTGAATTGTTCCGCGCCGTAATTGACGGCAAATCAGATGAGGAACTGGCAGATATTGTTAATTTTTATGACTATCTTGAAATACAGCCGATAGGCAATAATGCTTATATGAAATCAGATTACCGCCATCCGAATATAAATACTGATACAGATTTGCAAAATCTTAACCATCGCATAGTATCTCTTGGCGAAAGATATAACAAGCCTGTCGTGGCAACATGCGATGTTCATTTTATGGATATGGAAGGCGCGGATTACAGAAAAATTCTTATGCATTATAAGGGGTTTTCAGACGCGGATAATCAGGCGCCGCTTTACCTTCGTACAACAGAAGAAATGCTTAAGGAATTCGAATATCTAGGAGAAGAAAAAGCGTATGAGGTGGTAGTTACTAACACAAATCTTATTGCCGATATGATAGGAGATGTGCGTCCTATTCCGGAAAAGAAATGTCCCCCGGTCATTCCTGGTGCTGAGGAAGGGATAGTTAATGATTCTACAGCACGCGCAAAGGAAATATATGGAGACCCTCTCCCTGATATTGTACAAAAGAGACTTGATAAAGAGCTTCATTCAATAACTACCTATGGATTTTCGGTTATGTACAGAATTGCCCAGGAGCTTGTGCGCCATTCGCTTGCGGACGGTTATCTCGTTGGTTCAAGAGGCTCTGTTGGTTCGTCATTTGTGGCTTTTTTGTCGGATATTACTGAGGTTAATTCATTACAGGGGCACTACATTTGTCCGAATTGTAAGAACGTTGAATTTATTGAGTCAGAAATAGGATTATCAGGCTGTGACCTGCCTGATAAGGTATGTCCAAAGTGCGGTACACAGTATAAAAAGGACGGTCACGATATACCTTTTGAGACCTTTCTTGGATTTAAGGGGGACAAGGAGCCTGATATTGACCTTAATTTTTCGGGAATATATCAGCCTGTAATTCATAAGTATACAGAGACATTTTTTGGAGAAGGAAAGGTTTTCAGGGCCGGAACAATTGGCACTGTGGCTGAGAAAACAGCTTTTGGATATGTCCGTAAATACTGTGAGGAAAAGGGAATAACGATGCGCGGTGCTGAAATGCAGCGTCTCGCAAAAGGCTGTGAGGGTGTAAAGCGTACGTCAGGACAGCATCCGGGCGGTATAATTGTTGTGCCGTTTGAAAATGACATACATGAATTTTGTCCTGTACAGCATCCGGCGGATGATCCTAATTCGGATATTGTGACAACGCATTTTGATTATCATAAGATAGACCAGAATTTATTAAAGCTTGATGAGCTTGGGCATGATGACCCGACTGTTATCAGAATGCTTGAGGATATAACAGGAATAGACGCGCAGGATATACCGATAGGAGACCCTGAAACAATGAGTCTGTTTACATCAAATAAAGCATTAAAATTACTGCCTGGAGAGGATATAGGCACAGAGTTGGGAACATATGGAATTCCCGAATTTGGTACAAAATTTGTGCGTCAGATGCTGGAGGATACAAAACCTACAACATTTTCAGAGCTTGCCAGAATTTCAGGATTATCACACGGCACAGATGTATGGCTGGGGAACGCGCAGGAACTGATACGAGAGGGAAAGTGTGATTTGTCACATTCAATTTGTGCCCGTGATGATATTATGATATATCTAATTTCATGTGGTGTTCAGGAGGAGCATGCCTTTAAGATAATGGAAATGGTTCGTAAGGGCAAAGGGCTTACGCCTGAGTATGAACAGGAAATGCGTGACAATAATGTGCCGGATTGGTATATCGACTCGTGTAAAAAGATTAAATATATGTTTCCGAAGGCACATGCTGTTGCGTATGTGATGTCAGCGTTTCGAATAGCGTATTTTAAAGTTCATTATCCAGAAGCATTTTATATGTCATATTTTTCAGTACGCGCAGATGATTTTGACGCGTCTGTAATGGCTAACGGAATAGAACGCGTGCGTGAAGAAATGAGCTCTATAAATGCGAAGAAAAAGGATGGTACTGTGACGCCTAAAGAGGAAAATCTTATTCCTATACTTGAGATATGTGTTGAAATGTATGCGAGGGGAATCAATTTTGTGCCTGTGGATTTATATAAGTCTCACGCCACTGATTTTTTACAAACAGAAGAGGGTATTTTACCGCCGCTTAGCGCGCTGCCTGGATTGAGTGAAAATGATGCAAAAAGTATCACAGATGAAAGAGAAAAGGGTGAGTTTCGTAATGTGGAGGATTTAAGACTGCGTACGGGTATAGGTAAAAATCCGTTGAATATTCTTGAGGAAAACGGTTGTTTTGATGAATTGCCGGATGCGGACCAGGTATCTTTGTTTGACTAAATTATGAATTTTTTGCAACCTTTTACTATTTTGATAAGTATTAATAGTAGAAGAACAAATTTATGGAGGGGAACACATATGAAAAAATTGATAGTAATTATTGGGACATTGCTTATGCTTGTGGCAAGAACTGTAGCAATTGCGGATAATGATGACATCAAAGTGATGTTTGAAGGGAAAGAAATAGTATTTGATGTGCCTCCAATAATACAGGATGATGTGACACTTGTACCTATGCGCGCAATTTTTGAAGCTTTAGGTGCAGAGGTAATATGGGATAGCAATGAGCAAATAATCACGGCAACAATGGGTAATGGAATTTATTATCGAAATATCAATATGCAAATAGGTGATGCTTATATGACAAGATATACGGGTGATACTACACAAGTAATTCCGACTCCGGGAGTTGTTAGAATAGAACTTGACACATCACCAATAATTGTAAACGAACGTACTCTTGTACCGCTTCGTGCTGTATCGGAGGCTTTTGATTATGATGTGCAATGGGAGGAAGGAACACATACGGTAACAATTACAGCAGCGCCGCAGCCGACAACATTGCCGCCGATAGCTAATGAAGATACAAGGACGTCTATTCTTGAAGGGAGATTAGCTGTAACAGCAGAAAGCGGCTGGGAAATTGATTCTGACTATTATGGACATTGGTTGACATTTGATAAAGATGGAATATATATTCATATGAATATATCAGAAATGGGCTATAAAACAACAGGGGATTTGGCGAGAGATGTCAGATATTTAGGATATAAATTAGCAGAAAAAGTAATAAAGCAAAATGGTATAGAGTTTGTAAATGTTATTGAAGATAATTCAGATGACATTTATAGGCTGCGTTATATTGTTATATCAAATGATGGATATTTGATTGATGTAGAATTTATCAGTAATACAAAAGAAATAAGTAAAAAAGATTTGAAAGAAAATGTTAAAATAATAATGAATAATTTGGAAGATGGAGGAAAAAAACTTGATACTTCAGAGAAAATGGTCCTTTTAGATAATTTGAATGTGAAGCAGCCAGAAGGCTTTGTGGCCAAACAGGAATATGGTGTTGATTTTGAGATGTGGAGCATAAACAAAATTGTAACTCCTGATACAGAAGCAGTGCCGGCTATATCTATATACTGCGGAAGATGGCCAACATATGATGAAGAATATTATGGAGAAAAGCCTACAAAAACAATAGAAGGTGAATTTATCGGAAATAAAATTAAATGGCAGTTATATAGAAAAAATAATTACATGCAGGCATTATATGAAGATAATGAAGAAGGAGTATATTATCATATTGCCGCTGTTGCAAACAATGCTGAGGAGCAGAAGAAAATTATAGAAATAGTAAGTAATATTGAAGAAAACATTAGTGCAGGCGTAGGAGGGAAACCGGTTATATATTTATATCCGGAGCAAGAAACGGAAGTAAATGTCAAACTTGATTTAAAGGGAGAATTTACGTTTACATATCCCGAATACAATGAGGGCTGGACAGTTACAGCAAAGCCTGATGGAACGATTATGTCAAACGGTAAGCAATATTCATATCTTTTTTGGGAAGGAACAATGCCGGATTTTAAGACTGATTTTAAAGAAGGCTTTGTGGTTAAAGGGAGTGAGAGCGCTGGATTTTTAAGGGATGTCTTAGAAAAAATGGGCTTAACGCCAAAGGAATACAATGAATTTATAGTGTATTGGGCGCCTAAGCTGCAAAAAAATGCGTATAATAAAATATATTTTGCGCAGAAGGAATATGAAAAGCATGCAAGACTTGACATTAATCCAAAGCCTGATTCAATATTGAGGGTTTTTATGGTATATGAAAAAGCTGACGGTGACACAGTTTTGCCGGAACAGAAAATCAAACCATTTGAACGAAAAGGGTTTACAGTAGTTGAATGGGGAGGATATTTGACAGAAAAATAAAAAGCACCGTAAGGCGGACTCGATTAATACAGTAACTATAAGTGTTTAAGATAGGATTTCTCTAAATATTTATTTTCAGACAAATGCGCACGCACTTATTCACTGTTTTTTGTACAAAAATGCTAGAATTTCTTAAAAATAGTGTGTTTGAGTGATATAATTATTTCATGGATAAATCAAAATTTGAGGAGGAAAGATAGATTGATGATGGCAATAAAGCAACTGTCAGAAAAACAGTAAAGTCGGGTACTATATTTGGTAGTGCTCTGGCAATGGTGATTAGTTATTTTACTTGGCATTCTATTGGGAGGGCTATTGTTCATGGACTATTAAGTTGGGCATATGTAATTTACTTTGTTTTAAAATACTAAATTCCCGTTTATCAATGAATTGAAATTTTAATATTGTAATACAGAGTAATTAGAAAGCAAATTGTTTCCTATAAGAAACAATTTGCTTTTTTTGAATAATACAATTTCAACAATCTACTTTGTTATATTAACTGTGTAACTCTTACGGTGTTTTTGTATTTTCTATGATTTATTTATATAAACCATTCTTTTTTTTCATCATAGCACGGACTTTAAGAGGAAGTCCAAACAGATTTATAAACCCTTCGCTGTCTTTGTGACTATAAAGCTCGTGGCTGTCTCCAAATGAAGCAATATCCTCATTATATAATGAATACGGTGATTTTGCTCCTGCAGGAGTAACACTTCCTTTATACAGCTTAAGTCTTACTTCACCTGTTACGGTTTCGTCCATAACATCAAACATAGCTGACATTGATTCGCGAAGAGGTGTAAACCATTTGCCGTCATATACAAGTTCAGCAAATTTAATTGCTGACTGGCGTTTAAATGCCTGAGTATCACGGTCTAGACAAAGATATTCAAGTTCCTGAATAGCAGTGTAAAGAATTGTTCCGCCCGGTGTTTCATACACACCTCTTGATTTCATGCCGACAAGTCTGTCCTCAACAATGTCTGAAATACCAACTCCGTAAGCACCGCCTAATTTGTTTAGCTCTTCAACAAGCGTACGCGGAGACATTTTTTTGCCGTCAAGAGATATAGGCTCGCCTTTTTCAAAGCCTATTGTAATGTATTTAGGTGAATCCGGAGCTTTTTCCGGTGAAACTCCAAGTTTTAATAAGCTGTCAAGCTGCGGCTCGTTTGCAGGGTCTTCAAGGTCCATACCTTCATGGCTTATATGCCATATGTTTCTGTCACGTGAATATAAATCTTTTTTTGTGACTGGTATTTCTATGTTATGAGCCTCTGCATAGTCAACAGCATCTTCACGTGATTTAATATCCCATATTCTCCATGGGGCAATGATTTTTAGAGAAGGGTCAAGCGCTTTTATACCAAGCTCAAAACGTACCTGGTCATTACCTTTGCCTGTCGCGCCATGGCATATAGCGACAGCTCCTTCCTTATGAGCTATTTCAACAAGTTTTTTTGCGATAATAGGACGTGCGTGTGACGTCCCGAGAAGATATTTACCCTCATATACCGCGCCTGCCTTTAGCGTTGGAAATATGTAGTCTTTTACATAGTCATCTCTAAGGTCAGCTATATAAAGCTTGGAAGCACCCGCTTTTTTTGCGCGTTCCTCAAGGCCGTCTGTTTCTTTGCCTTGTCCTACATCTCCGCATACAGCAATGACATCATATTCATAATTTTCCTTAAGCCACGGGATAATAATTGAAGTGTCAAGTCCGCCTGAATAGGCGAGAACAACTTTTTCTTTTGCCATAGTTGCAAATCCTCCTAAAATATTGTAAAATATAATTATTGTACTTTGTATATTATACAACAATTGTAATATATATTCAATAGCAAAAAT
>CAJUFV010000066.1 GCA_910585795.1 uncultured Clostridia bacterium
ACTATGCCGTTTAACTTAAAATATTATTCTGATTCAAGCTTCTTTTCAACTGTCACGGTTCTTGTATCGTTATTCCACTTTACGACACTGCTCATACCTTCCGCAATAGCTCTCACAGGAACAACTGTTGATGAACCCACAATTTTAGCCGGCACATCCAGCTCAACGGACTTTTCACCCACAAACATTACATTTGAATCTACCTGCATAGTAATACTTACATCACTTACAGGGTCATATGAAACTACCGTCTTTGTTTCTCCGTCCCATGCCACCTGAGCGCCAAGGGCTTCAAATATTTCACGCATAGGAACAAGTGTGCGTTCATTTTCAATGAACGGGTCAAGCTCTTCAAAGCTAATCTGATTGTCATTCACAAGAATTTTTATTGTATCATCTGCTAATGCCGCTGTAAAAAGCGATGCTGCTGTTATTACAGCCGCAAGAGACATTGCTGTTATTTTTTTATTCATATGTACCTACCTCCGTATTCGTATTAACTGCATTATAACACGAATGCAGAGTAATTTCAATAGTTGATTTCAAAATCCTCATATATGTCATAATGTTCCTGTATATATCCTATTAAATCGACTATATGCAGAAATTCTGTTCTGAAACCAAATCTATCTTCACCTATACCATCTCTTGCGAGGCTGAGAACACTATCAATATCCGCTGTACCCTTATATTCGGAATTATTCAAAATCATTCCAAGCTCTGCCGCTGCCGCCGCAAATTTAAAATCATCACTTGTATCATCAGCCGCAATATTATCCACCGACGTTTCAATGAGCTTACTTTCCGTACCGTCCGGGTCTTTATATCTTACCTTAACTGTCATAAGCTCATCCAATCCGCTCAAAACAGATGTCTGATATTTTAATTCTTGCGCGTCCGCGCCGTCTGCCGGAACTAATTCATAAAACGCAGTTACAGACGCACCGCATCCCAGCTCTCCCGCATCCTTTTTATCATTTTCAAAATCTTCATTGTTCATCAATCTGTTTTCATAACCTAAAAGACGATATTCCTTTACTGCGGCAGGATTAAATTCTACCTGTATTTTTACATCCTTCGCAATTGTATATAGTGTTTTTGGCATCTCATCTACAAATACGCGCTTTGCCTCGCGTTCGCTGTCTATATACGCGTAATTTCCGTTACCCCTATCCGCAAGAGCTTCCATGCGGTTATCCTTATAATTTCCCATACCAAATCCAAGCACTGAAAGGAAAATACCCTTATCACGCTTTTCCTTAATAAGCTTTTCAAGGTCACCTGTAGAAGATTTTCCTATGTTGAAATCACCATCAGTACATAAAATTATACGGTTATTCCCTTCAATCAGAGATTTTTCCGCCTGCTCATACGCGAGGTTAATACCGGCTTCACCGCTGGTTCCGCCGCCTGCTGTCAAAGCGTCAAGCGCTTTAATAATTTTGTCCTTATCGGAAACAGGAGTGCTTTCCAGCGCAACACCCGTACCGGAAGCATATGTAACTATTGCGACAGTGTCTTTTGCGTCCAGCTCATTTAGAAGTAATTTTAAAGATTTTTTTACAAGAGGAAGCTTTTCTATAGTATACATAGAACCTGAAATATCAAGCAAAAACACTAGATTGGACGGTTGTTTTTCAGTAAGCTCATCACCCTGAACCGCAATTTTAGCAAGTCTGTTTTCACTGTTCCACGGACACTGCGCCACCTCTGTTGAAACCGCAAACGGTGTTCCGTCTGTTGGCAGCTGATTATCATAATCAAAATAATTTATCAGCTCCTCGGTGCGTACCGCTCCGTTCGGGGGCAGCATACCAAGATTTAGTACATATCTTCTGAGGTTACTGTAAGAAGCAGTATCAGTATCAATTGAGAATGTGGAAAGCGGCGATGTTTTCGCATTTTTAAATACATTTTCTTCTTCCGCAGTATATTCCTCTGTATTAGGCCAGCCATAGCCATAATTATATACGGGTATTGAATTATTTTCCGTTTCCGGCATAGAATCCGCCGATACTGACGGACCGGCTATCGGACTGCCGTTCATTACAGGCTGTGACGCGCTGCCTCCGCCTCCTGTCGAGCCTGATGAATATTGCGGTCCTCTGTTCAATAGCATTTTTTTATCTTTCTGATAATTCATTGTATTATCAATCAGATATACCGCGTCACCGCGCGTAATATTTTCACCAATAAGCGCTGTAACTCTATCCGTTATCCCCATATCAACAGCTTCGGCAACATATCCTTCCGGATATGACCGGCTCTGTTTTGTCAGATAACTTACAATTATTGTTACCGCCTGTTCATATGTCAGTTTCTCTTCAGGACGAAATGTACCATCGTCAAAGCCGTTTATAACTCCCGCGTCAACTGCTTTATTAATGTACTTCCAGCCCCAGTAGTCACTTCCTATATCCGAAAATTGAATTTCAGAATGCTTTTCTTCCTCCTCTAGCAGGAATGCGTCTGAAAATATTTTTGTAAATTCCGCGCGCGTCAAAGTTTTATCAAGATGAAGCTTTCCGTCCTCGTAACCCTCTATTATTCCCTTTTCCAGAAGCTGCTCCGCAGGAGAAACAGCATGCACTAAAAACATCGGCGAAAATAATGATGCCGCCATAATTATTGTCAAAATTCTTTTTTTCATCTTACCAGTCCTTTCTTCATCTTAGTGAGTTAATAATTTCTTCAATAACACTGATATCCGCGCCTGTTGAATTAATTAGCACAGTCATATTATGCGCTCCAAATGACGCAAAAATATTATCCCCGTCCGTATTGTAATACGGCTCGCTATCATCACCTCCATAACTGATTTCAACATTTATTACAGCTCCGTCCTCGGAGGTGAATGTATAACCGTTCCATGCGGCTCTCGTACAGCGATAGCCCTGAGGTACGGGAACATCACTGTCATAAAATGTTCCTATATCAACTGTTTCCGCCTTCTCAATGTCAGTCATAGCGCCTGAGGCTGAAATAATATGATTGTCATTTTCGGCTCCCGACTCTTTTTTAGAGCTTGAATTTTCTACAGAATTACCTTCTACCGCCTGCATAAAAAGCCTATTCTCCGGTAATATTCCGCTTTCATCAACCTGTTTATCCTCAGCAGTATTTTCCGTATCTGTTTTACCGCTGTCTGTTTCCTGTACATTTTCAGAATTATCTTTTGAAGCATTCTGCGGCAAAATAGTGTCAGGTATTGCTTCTGATGCAAAAACATCCGCACTTTGTGATTTACTGCCGGCATAATCAGTATATGAATGTTTACTTGTATTTTGGGGAGGAGCGGAAACAGCCGGTATATTGCCGCTTATATCAGAAGCAGGTAACTGAATACTATCGTTTTGCGGCAAAACATTGTCCGTCTGCGGAACCGCCGTTTCCATTGCATTTTCTTCAATAATTATACCGTCTTCATTACGGATATTTGTCAGATACGGCATTGAGATTACTGATACTGATATAATCACTGCCGCCGCCGCAAATGATACCGCGTATTTGTAGTATTTGTTTACAGGCGGGGAAGCTTGCTGCTTACGGGCCTTTTCTATGACGCTGTTTAAAAATTCATTGCTGGGTTTTATATCGTCATTTGCTTCTTTATAATATTTTTTAAACAAAGTCATAACCTCCTTTCAGCTTGTCCCTGAGCATTTCTCTGCCGCGATAAAGATGAGATTTTACAGTTCCCTCTTTCATTGACAGACAGTCGGCTATTTCGTGCACGCTCATATCCTCGTAATAAAACAAATGTATCACTGTGCGGTATTTGGAAGGAAGGGTCTGCACTGCGAAATATACCTCGCTTTTTTCGGGGATTTCAAATGTTATTTCCTGTTCAAGCGGTACTGTTTTTAAAAACCATGAGGTCTTAAAAACGCTTTTTGAACGATTTATTGTAACACGTATAAGCCAAGCCTTTATATGCTCATCCGTTTTAAAATTATCCTGTTTCTGGATAAATTTCAGGAATACGTCCTGTGTAACATCCTCCGCAAAATTTATATTTCCTGTCTGCGAAAGCGCAAGACGGTATACCATATTAAAATACTTACGTATGATTTCCTCAGATGAAACGTCCGTACGCGACCTTTCCTCTGTCATAAATCCCCCTCCCTTCACTTATAATACCTTTTAACTTGTTAAAAGGTTGCAAAATTTCTATTTTTTTTTATTTTATGGAATAATAGTCTTAATATAGTTTGTTTTTATATATTCAAAGCATAATTTATTAACTAAAGAAAAAACGGAATGCGGTGCATTCCGTTTCAATATCTGATTATTCAGCAACGAATGGCAATAATGCGATAATTCTTGCACGTTTGATAGCTGTTGTAAGCTGTCTCTGATGCTTAGCGCAGTTACCGCTGATACGTCTTGGCACAATTTTGCCTCTTTCTGTAACATATCTTCTCAGCTTTGCTGTATCCTTATAATCAATATGCTCAACCTTATCCACACAGAACATACAAACCTTTTTCTTAGGTCTTCTTGCTCTCTGAGGTCTGTCATTTCTTTCAGCCATGTTTTTCTCCTCCTTATCAATTTCTATCATTGCGGATTAAAACGGCAAATCATCCTCACTGCCGTCTAAATCGGAAAAACCGTCCATATCAAAATCATCACCAAAATCAGGCTGCGCGTCAGGCTGTGCCTGAGGAGCGTTAAATCCGCCCTGATTAAAGGTCTGATTCTGATAGCCTCCGCCCTGAGCAGCCGAATCTGATTTAGAACCTGTAAAGTAAGCCTCGTCTACAACAACCTCTGTTGCATACTGCTTCTTTCCGTCCTGACCATCCCAGCTTCTCGATTGAATACTCCCAACTAACGCAATCATACTTCCTTTCTGAAAATATCTTGCAATAAATTCACCTGTTTGTCTCCATGCAACACAGTTAATAAAATCTGCCTGCTGCTGACTATCCTTGCCGGTGAAACGTCTGTTCACCGCGATTGCAAATCTCGCCAGTGAAATACCGTTCGGAGTCTGACGCATTTCGACGTCACGTGTAAGACGTCCCATTAATATAACTTTGTTCATACTTACACCGCTTTCTCTTCTAAAAAAAGATTATTCCTCATCTTTTCTTATAACGATAGTTCTCAGTATACCTTCTGTAATCTTATACTGTCTTTCAAGCTCCTTCGGGAAATCTCCGTCAGCCTTGAAATTTACAAGATAATAGAAACCTTCTGTTCTATCGTCAATTTCGTAAGCAAGTCTTCTCTTACCCCACTCGTCTACTGATTCCAGTTCACCGTTCTTTTCGATAAGTGATGTAAACTTATCCTTAAGAGCAGTTACATTTTCCTCATCAAGTGTTGCGTCAACGATAAAAATTGTTTCATAGCTGTTTAGTATTTTTTCAGCCATTTTCTGCACCTCCTTATGGACTTTTGTCCTGCGGATAAAACCGCAGGCAAGGATTGCCTGTTTTTTACAAGCTATATCATTATACTGTATTTTTTTTCAAAAGTCAAGCACTTTTTTCATTGGTCTGTTTATCTATGGTGACCGAATATTTTTCACTATTTATTAAATATTTGTAATAATCATGAAGCATAACCATTCCTTCACCGTTAAGCTTTGAAAGGTCAAGTTCAAAATAATCAGGAACATTTATATTATACCGATGGTCTGTCATTCCGTAAATATAATCTATCGGAACATGAAACAATAATGCCATTTTCATTACAGCCTCACAATCAGGTATTCTTACATTGGTTTCCCAATTTGTAACACATGTTCTTGTCACTCCAAGTTTATTTGCCAGCTCACTTTGCGTTAAATTATGTTCGCGTCTCAGATGACGTATAATTAACGCCATTTCCTTATAGTTTATTACCTTACTAATAGTTTTTCTTTCTGTTTGCATATTAAATCATCCTTTGCTCTCTTTTTCGACGGATTTATCATCTCCAGTGTTTTTTTCTCTGTTTTCTTTCACACCGTTAAATATTTCCATAAACTGCTCTCCTGTAATTGTTTCCTCATTAATAAGGAAAGAGGAAATTTCGTCAAGAGCATTTCGATTCTCTTTAAGAATATCCATAGCTTTTTCATAACAATTTTTAAGAAGCCGCACCACCTCGTTGTCTATATCAGTTTTTGTTTCCTCTGAGCAATTTGAAACGCTTCTGCCGTCAAGGTATTTATTCTGTATACTTTCCAATCCGGCCATTCCGAATTTATCTGACATTCCGTATTGAGTAATCATACTTCTCGCAAGCTCTGTCGCCCGCTCAATATCATTGGCGGCGCCTGTTGTCTTAACATTAAAAACAAGCTCTTCCGTTGCGCGGCCCGCAAGGAATACCGTTATCTGGTCAACAATTTCATCCTTTGTCATAAGATAATGCTCTTCCTCCTCCGGCACCTGCATAGTATATCCCAGAGAACCCATTGTACGCGGTACAATCGTTATTTTATGAACCGGCTGTGTATGCTTCTGCACGGCCGTCGCAATAGCATGACCCACCTCGTGAAAAGCGACAATACGCTTTTCCTTTTCAGACAAAATTCTATCCTTCTTTTCCTTACCGGCTATAATTATTTCAACAGCCTCCATCAAATCCGCCTGAGTAACCGTCCTTCGGTTACAGCGTACCGCGCTCAAAGCAGCCTCATTTACCATATTAGCAAGGTCAGCTCCCGCGGCTCCGCTTGTGGCCAGAGCCATTTCATGTAAATTTATATCCGGCTCTGTTTTAACATGCTTTATATGAACCCTTAAAATATCCTCTCTTCCCTTTAAATCAGGTTTTTCTACTATAATTCGTCTGTCAAAGCGTCCGGGTCTTAACAGCGCTTTATCAAGCACCTCTGGACGATTAGTAGCCGCAAGAATTACAAGTCCCTTAGACGAATCAAATCCATCCATTTCCGACAGGAGCTGATTTAATGTCTGCTCACGCTCATCATTTGAGCTTATCTGATTATCTCTTGATTTACCTATCGCGTCAATTTCATCTATAAATATTATACATGGAGCCTTTGCGTTTGCCTGCTTAAACAAATCACGCACTCTCGAAGCGCCGACGCCTACAAACATTTCTACAAATTCTGAGCCTGAAAGTGAGAAAAACGGGACCTTTGCCTCACCCGCCACAGCTTTTGCCAACAGGGTCTTACCTGTTCCCGGAGGTCCGACAAGCAGCGCGCCTTTCGGCTGCTTCGCTCCTATTGCCTGATATTTTGCCGGATTATGCAAATAATCAACAATCTCGTTAAGTGACTCCTTTGCCTCTTCCTGGCCGGCAACATCGGCAAACGTGATTCCTGTCGCGGTCTCTACATTATACATCTTCGCGCTGGACTGACCGATACCCATTATTCCGCCGCCGCCCATTTTCTTTGACATAGAACGCGTAAGAAGGAAAAACAACAGATATATAATTCCCAGCGGAAGTATCCATGTCAAAAAGAAATCCAGTATAGGATTATTACGCTGTATAGGAGTTGAATATTCAACTCCTTTTTCATCAAGCATCTCCAGCAGTCTGTTATCAATAATATAACCGGTATAATATACATTACGGCTGTTTTTCCTTGCGCTTTCAAGGACAGCCTCCTCATCCACACCAAGGATTTTCATAAACGCTGCGGCATCCTTTGACTTGAATTCAATCTCCCCTTCAAATTTTTCATATATAGTAAGCTGGTCTCTTGCGAGAACCACCTCATCTATTTTATTTTCATTCAGCATTTTTAAAAATTCGCTATATGAAATCTCCTGCCTTTTGGTTGTCTGTACCGACAGCATAATCACATTTAACAACACTGTCGCAGCCACAGATATAAACAGAAATATTAACAACGGATTTTTTAAAGGTGAACGATGCTTTTTATTATTCATTTAAATATGTCCTCCTAAAAATCGGGCTTAATCAAAAGCTATTGTATCACTTTAAAACAAATTTTTCAACTAAAATTGACTATAATTATTAATTTATTCATAAAATATTTCCTTACTCGGAAATATTTTTATTATATTG
>CAJUFV010000067.1 GCA_910585795.1 uncultured Clostridia bacterium
AATTATAGAAATTCAGCCATTTCATGACCTCATATATAACTTTATCTTTTTTCCGATAAATCGTAGCCCTGTCCATATTAGAATCTACCGATGTCTTTAATGCTCCCTTTTCATATTTATAAAGCGATTCAATAATCTCCTTATACTCCGGCTTCATCTCCTGCAATATATACTCAATATCGGAATTTTCAGCCGCAATGTCACTTATCTGTTCTTCAATAATAAGTATCTCCGCATTCACCCCTTCCAGACTTTTTTCCAAAACCAGAAAAGCCTTGTCCACAGCCTTTTCCTGCGGAGATACTTTCACGCCGCCCAAACTCCCGCCTATTACGTCATAGCTTACCGCCGTATAATTATCCTCTAATTTTATAACCGAATTATTAATCTTATTTTCAAGGTCAGCTTTTCTTTTCTCATAGACTTCCAGCCTATATTTTAATCCTCTGATAACCCTAATGCCGTCATAATACTTTTTCACTTTTTCTTCCGCTTCATTAAAAGTCATATTTGCGCCCTCCTCAAAAATGTGCTATAATAACAGTAGTAAATAGATTGTTATTATTCATTTTCAAGAGGGGCGCATGCTCCTTTTTTATTGCGCCTTATCCAATATTTTGTTTTCTTTCTATAACCGGAAGAATATCATTTTTCTTTAACAGCTCATAAATAAACAATCTGCCTTTCTGCGTCCATTTTGTCCGCATAATAACATCCGGAGAGCCGTCCGAACGTGTAATACTTACCGTTTCAGAACTTGTATACCCCTTGTCATGATACTTTCTGTAAAGCAGCCATTGACTGCCCTGTTTATACTGTACACATCTTTCCGCAAGAATTTTATTCATCTGTCTTGCGCTCATTCCGTAATCTTTGGCTATCTGATTAATATTTACAAGAGCCTTGCTCTGTAAAATAGTATCCGTATAATCCGCTTTCGGCTTTAACTCTCCAATAAGCTGTAACTGCTGTTTGTTCGTAACCTCTAAAGTTTTTATTTTTTCTCTTTCTTCTTTAAGTTCTGTCAAAAGCTTTATTCCAAAATCCGGATTTTTCAACACCTGTTCTATCGTATCGTCTGTCATATATGCTCCATGTTTTCGGATTGTCGGAAGCACCTCGCTTGTTACCCATTTTCGGAATGGTTTTGCTTCTTCCTTGTCAGAACGGAGTATTACATTATAAAGTCCGCTCTCGTTGACAACATATGTATTCTGCTCTCTGCCTAGCTTATCGGTGACCGTAATTTGATTACGCTCATCTTCATCAAGCCTTTGAGCAACTTTCCCAACTTGTGAAGTATCCATATCCAGCACACCACAAACATCTTTCAGCACCCACCAAGTAACCCCGTCTTTTTCAACAGTTCTTACCTCGCTGCCTCTATAATCAAAAATTTGTAATTTTTCCATTACTTTTTACCTCCCTTTTTCAACTCTGCTTTAGCCGCTTTCATCCCCTGCGCATATCCCAAAACAAAACCATTACTTATTGAACTAAAATAACCTGCACTATTATTCAATATTTCATTAAAATCTGACACATCAAGGTCATACGTACTTTAATATCATATAGTTTAACTTTTCAAAATTACTAATTTCCTAATCACATTTTTCCATCTGCACTGCCTCAAATAAAACTTATCTGTCCGTCAAGCCGGTTATTATCCTTTTTAACTTTTTGAATCCACCAATTATAAACATCTGAACCTGTTTTCCATGTTCGGGCCTCGTTTCCCTTTTCCCGTCTTTCTTTAAGCATTCTCTCAAAACTCCGAATATAATTTTCTTTATACTTTGGATATCTTTTTAATCCTTCCGTCTGTTTTGCCGACATAGGGCAGCCTATGCACCCAACTCTTTTGTAACCGCATTGATATAACGGATTAGATTTACAGCCATAAAAATTTAAAAATTCCCAGACTTCCTCATCCGTCCAGTCTATTATTGGATTCACCGCCCATTTCCCCTTTATCTTACAGTTTTCGACCGCCTTCCGATTTTCTGTATTATCAGCATTCAGAATAACTCTGGTTTTTATACTGTTTGTTACAAGTTCCAATGATGTTCGTTTTCTTCTTTTAATACTTTCCGCCCACCGGACTCCGGTCGAGATAAACCTTTCTTTTCCTCCCCGCTCCTTTAATTCCGAACAGCAAAATCTTTCTATTCTTGTCGGTGGCATGCCTTTTTTTACTATAAGCTGCCACATAGACAATTCAGGATAACTAATTTGTATATTCGGTATATTTCTTATGTACCTTACTGTTTCCGGCGTGTCTACTGTCGTATGATTATGCACCAAATCAAACGGTACTCCCGATAACTCAAACAGTATTCTCAAAACATCGCTGTCTTTTCCTCCGCTGTAACAGACATAATACGGTCTGTCCATAAATCCATTACTTACAGGTTCAAATGCTTTTATTCTCTCAATGGCAATTTTTTCTTTGTCAATCAGCCTGACCGCACTGTCTGAATCTATTTTTAATTCTCTAATCATTTTCCATTATCTCCTATTTAGTCTAAACCAAAACACAAACACAAAAACCATTCCAACGGTAATCCAGTCCGTTTCAGCCATAAATCACGCTTCCGCCATTTCCGCGCCTCACAAAATCATCATACAGCGCCGAGGTTCTGTAATTCTTTCCCCTCAGAACAACAAATTTATCATACTTTTTTTCAGCGGTATATTCCATACCTCCATATTTAACCTTGTCCCCGACCTTAATATTCCTCTTAATCCTGTTCAATTCATTTATGTACCGTTCGGAATCCGTTTTGAACCTGCTGTTTTCAAGGTTTTTTGCAAAATAAATATTTCCTTTGCGGACATATTTATTATTAACAAAATTTATAACAGAACTTTCCTTTGTTATTACCATATTTATTCCTCCGCACTGTAATACTGATACCAACCCTCACTGCGCTATATATCCGTTTCAGCGTCAAAAAGCGAACGCTGCGGATTTTCTATTTCTTTTATAAAATAGCTTCCGTCCGCCGACACCAGCTCATATTTACCGTCAATTTTCCCTGTTTTTTCGTCTTTTATCTGTATTGTTGATGTTACCTTATGTTCAAAAGCGGGATTGACGTATTCTCTTGTTTCCTTTCCAAAAATACCGCTTCCAAGCTCTAAAACGTCATGGTTTAAAAATATTTTCAGTTCCAGATTTATTTTTCCGCTGTCGCTCCCCTTGCTCTGCATTGTAAAAAGAGTTTTTTTCATCACAGCGTTAAAATTTTCCCTTAATTCACAAAATATATTGTCCGTTATCAAAAGCTCATATGTTTTCATTTCCGTTATCCTCCTGTAATGACAGACATACCCCCGGCGTATCGCCGTAATACTTTTCAACCGTCAGCGATATTACCTGCTTATCGTCTTCATAAGCTATTCCGTTCAGACTGTCCAGAATTATTTTTGCTATATTATCGCAGTCCGGCTTTTTCGCCGGACGTATTATATTTGCTTTCATTTTCTCCTTTTTTGTCTTACATGCACTTTTAGGTATGTCAAAATAAACTTTTATATTCGCTTTTATCTGTCCCGTCAAATTTGGCTGTCCATACTTCCGCTGAAAAACCAGTCTTACATAATTTTCATACTCAACTGTTTTTTTCGGCGTATAAGCAAATCCTTTTCCAAACTTAGGTCTCTGTTTTCCCATAGGCCTGCCCGGTATCTCCAACACATACTGTTTTTTATTCAAACTCAAATCTCCGTCGATTTTCATTTCATGTTCCCTCCCAAAACTCCGCAAAATCTTTTTTGCTATATACCAACAGGTATCCATTTCAGTAATATTTCCAAGCTTACAGCTCATTTTTATAAAATCCCTCTAAATCGGTAATTCAGGTGAATATCTTTTTTTATAACAACAATGTTTTTTCCACACATTTCTATAATCCTTCCTCCAAGCGCCTCGTCGATATTTATAATATCAAACGGCGTATATTCGCTTGAAAACAATGTCGGCAGACCTTTTAAACAGCGGTAATTCACAATATCCATCATAATCCTCACATCATTCTGATTAACTTCTCCCGAATATGTTTTCGCCGATTTAAACAAATCGTCAATCAGCAAAACCCTGACATTTTTGTAATCATTCATCAGCCTGCCGAAATCATCTGCTGTATCACTCAGCCGATTCAGATTTTTAAGTTCAGTTATTTTTTCTATGTACGGCATATATCTAA
This sequence comes from uncultured Clostridia bacterium, assembly GCA_910585795.1. Classification (GTDB taxonomy): domain Bacteria; phylum Bacillota; class Clostridia; order UBA1381; family UBA1381; genus Hominilimicola. The sequence goes on from CAJUFV010000067.1 coordinate 4,209, forward strand.
CGGCTATATTACGTTTCATAAGCTCGTTGGCTACAGCAACAGTCAAGTGTGTTTTTCCCGCTCCGCTCTGACCAAAAAAGCCTATACCAGCTCCTTTTTCATCATTTTCGTCAAACTCCTTAACATATTTAACGGCAGTGTTTTTCATTTTTTCTGCTTCCGCATTCGTAGTTTTATAGTTTTCAAAGGTTTTGCTTTTAAACGCCTCCGATATACCGCACCGATTTAGAACAGCCATGCTTTTTTTCGCTTCAAGGCATTTGCATGGTTTCGCGCTTCTTGTTTCGGCATTATATAAATATCCTGTATCCCTGCATATATCACACTCATAGTTTTCCGAGACGCCTGTTGAATTCTTCCTCGGAAATTTGTCCAAGTACTCCCCTATTTTTAAAGCTCTTTCCATTGGAGACATTTTCAGCAATTCCTCCCGCGCATACGGCATTTTTCCTCACCCTTTCTTTTTCAGCAGCCTCTTTCAGCGCAAACGTAAAATATTTAAACGACTTAATCTTGTCACCGGAAAACTTAGGCATATATTTTTGCTTTGTCAATTTCATTGTTTCTCCGATAAGCTTTTCGTCTGCTGTAAGTTCGGCTATTTCCTGCATATAAACCAAATCCATTGAGTTTACCATTCTTCCGGTATATTTAAAATACAGGTTCTCCATAAGCTTTAAAGCCCTTTCAACAGCAGCTTCCGCTTCCGGGGAGGTAGTCGGCACATCTTCACCCGGTTCCGCTTCCGGGGAGGTAGTCGGCACATCTTCACCCGGTTCCGCTTCCGGGGAGGTAGTCGGCACATCTTCACCCGGT
>CAJUFV010000068.1 GCA_910585795.1 uncultured Clostridia bacterium
CCTCCTACTATTTCCCACTTATACGGTGTACTTCCCTCTGGTGTCTCAAACTTTACGCTGTATTCTACTCCATATTCAGCTTGAGGTAAATCCGCGTCATCCGGAGACACAACTGTAGGCTCCAATGTTGACGAAGGCCTCGTTGTCTCAGTTGGTTTTGTGGTTTCTGTAGGCTTCGCTGTTGACGAAGGCTTGTTTGTCGGTGATGGCTTCGCTGTCGCTACAGGTATTTCTTCTCCTGTCAGTCCAAGCGGTATGTTTACATCAATATACTGGCGCTCATCCGTCAGTATATTCTCCAATATCAGCGTACCTGTTATATTACCTTCTGTGTCTGCGCTGGATTCTGTCTTTGCATATGTTCCATTTCTGAATGAAACATACATATTGTCTGTCAAATTTGACATTAACTGATTAGACACTTCCATTTCGCCGGCTTCAGCCGAAAGTCTTAATCCAGTCAGTGATTCCTCCAGTGTTTGCTTTGCCTCAGCGTTTGTCATATGTTTTACTGGCGGATTCGCGGGGTCCGCATATTCCATTGAGAAATCTACATCCATTCTTGGCGGAAGTACTGTAATCTCTGTTTCCTCTCCCTGGTCTCGTGAATAATATCTTTCAATGGTTTTTGATTTATATCCATCTTTTTCGGCAATTACTCTATATGTACCCTCCGGAACATCCCAGCCGTAATAACCAGTTTTATTTGTGTATACAGGATTTGTCTGCATATAATTTTCAGCATCCCAGTCGGCCCATGAACCATTTGCCTGCTTTTTCTGTAAGGTTACCTTTACTCCCTCGATAGGATTGCCGTCAGGGTCTGTTATAATACCCGATGGGTCTATTAGTATTCTTCCGTAACCAATAAGCTTCTCAAGTACCTCCCCTGATTTCGTTGTGACGCGTATTATTATATCAAAATAATCGCCCGATTTAAGATTATTAGAAATTGCTCCGTAATATCCCTCATATCTGCCATCAACATATTTTTTCATATCATATGTTGTACCATTTATCATAATTATTGCAGAGCTTATGTCATCATCATTAACGCCTGCAAACTTAGTGCGTACTATAACCTTATCATCGTAATATATAATTGCAGGTTCTAACGCACCATATTGATGTTTATCACCAAATACCATATAATGGCAGTCTTCTATAACAAGATTTGAACTTACAGCCGGATTTATAATATTTACCGCTTTTAATGCTGATGAATAAGCTCTGCCATCCATATCAGTCACAACAGCTTTAAGCTGAACAGTATTTTTACCACCAGTTTCCGGCCAGTATTTCTCAGGTATTGCAATATCAGAAACAAAGGATGTTCCGCCCTCATAATTATCTATATTTGCTACAACAGTTCCGTCTGATGCCTGAATCTGAACACTCTTCATATTTGGAGCGCATGAACCTGTTACGCGCATTGTTTGTCCGCAAAGCACCATACCAACCATATACAAAGAAACATTATCCCTCAATCTCAAATACGGAGGTATTCCCACACTAACAAGCTGTGAATTTATGTTTAGCAGCACACCGGAGTATATACCCCCGTCAACCGGTTCCATTCCGGATACAGAAAAAGATATTGTTTTAGTCACACTTTGACCCGGAGAAAGATTTTTCACAGACTGCGTTCTGTCACCATCCATAATATTAATCTTGTCCCAGCACTCATCTTTTATGTTAAAAAACATATCAAAATCTACAGGAGATGTACCATTATTGGTAATTTTAACTGTTGATGTCACCACATCACCATTTGTGAAAGATTCCTTATTATTAAACGCATCAAACGCAAGATTTATTCCATTATTATCAGAAAAAGATGCTGTTTCGTTATAGTGCTGAAAATACATTGAAACATGGTTGACATTTTTTATGAAATCATCATAAATCTTTTTATTATTCCTATACGTAAGTGAAATACAGTTATATGGCAATGAAATCATATCCATATTAGAATTCACATTCTCTAACGGTGTCAAATCAGTAATTCCGCTGTTTTCAATGTGTATTCGTGTAAGAGACGGTATGTTCGGAATTTGCGACAGCAAATAATCACCTAATGTTTGATTCCCTATCCTCTTTCCAAAAATTGAAAAATGCGGTTTATATTGTAAATAGCTGATATTTTTTCCATACAGTGAAGAAAAATCAGTAACAAGTGTATTATATAAAATAAGTGAGTGTAATTTACTGACATCCTTTAACATCAGTTTATTCAAATCTTCATTTGAGCAAGCTGTGTTGATATCCGCTCTTAGCGAATCTCCAAGTGACAAATCTTCTAAAGAAGATGTATTTATATGTTCTATGCAGGCCATATCGGTTAAATAAAGTGAAACAATAGGGGAATTTTCCAAAGTTGTAAACAAACCTGAACCTCGTGCGTGTTCTGCCTGTAATACTTTAAGATATTTACTGGAAAAACCTTTCTCTACATCTCCGTTAGTCATCCATTTTACAATCTTATATCCCTGCAAAAGCGAGTAATCATAGATACGTGTACTCGTTGTAGTCAAATCAATAAATGCCGAAGATTCTTCATCTCCTAACATTGGCGGTATTTTTGCAAAATCTTCATTGGTAATCTGAATGCATCCGCCCAAATATATAATAAAAAACTTATTTTTATTATTATGTACTGCTTCAAATAATGGCGCAATATTTTTTACACTGCTGTTATTAAAATTAAATTCAATATCATACAAATATCCATCCGAAGTATAGTCCGGTTCATAATCACTGTAGTCTGTAAAAGAAATTTCATCAAGGCCTGTTGTATCAACCACATTGGTAGATGATAAGTCAATTTGCACACCTTTCAATCCAAATGTTATTTCAGACTTTTGAATTTGTCCATCATTATTGTGGTCAAAATGATATACCATATACTCCTTTAAAACAGGGTCAGGAAAATTGACAACATAGTCATTATCATTTTCCATTAAACTAACCGCATTCTCTGCCGCTGCGCTTATAGCATTTGCCGAAAGAGACAGAGCTATAGACAACACAAGTAGCATTGATAATAATTTCTTCATATAAGTCCCTCCGTTACAAAATTTTGTTGTTATACATTCATAATATCATAACCAGCAAATATTGTCAACGGAAAATATAAAAACAGTCATACTAATTTTTATTGTTTTCACAAGAATTAATATGACTGTAAATATTTTTTATTGAAGAGCTTTTTTTATGTCGTTTTCGAGCTTGTCCTTATCAGTGCACTTAAATTCCAAGGCTGAAATATCATTGTCTGTATTAAGCATTATAAGCGCCGGCGTATTTCCTTGAACCAATTGAAAATTTTCAGCCGCTTCGGCGTCTTCATCAACATTTATAAGCTCAAACTTTACTTCATCAGAATACTCTGTCTCAAGCTCTGCTATCATTGCATTTGTCTTGTCAAAATCAGAATCACTGTTTGATACAAAATACATAAATGTCGGTGTTACCTTCTCTGCTATATTATTATTTCCAACCGTGCCTCCGTCTGTATTACTGCCACAGCTTGACAGCATGCCCGTCACACAAACTGCCGTTGTAATGATTGCGGCCAATAATTTCTTTGTCATAATTATACCTCACCTTTCATCTGTCTTTTTATTATATCTAAAGCTCGATTTGCTATTTTATTATAGCGTTCGGCCTTATTACGTATTTTTTTATTAAGTCCCTCTATAATTCCGAAATTAGCGTTCATAGGCTGAAATTTTGTGTTGGCTCCATTTGAAATATACAGAGCCAGCGCACCTATACAGGTTTTCGAGTCAGGTTCAAACATTTCTCTACCTCCAATATGAGCCGCCATATTATATCCAGCAATTATTCCGCTTGATGCCGATTCCACATATCCTTCAACACCTGTTATCTGTCCTGCAAAAAATATTTTCGGATATTTTTTCATCCTATAATATTTATCAAGAAGTACAGGCGAATTTATATAGGTATTACGATGCATAACACCATATCTTACAAATTCCGCATTTTCCAGACCCGGTATCATAGAAAATACTCTTTTCTGTTCTCCCCATTTAAGATTAGTCTGAAAACCCACAAGATTATACAACGTTCCTTCTCTATTATCCTGACGAAGCTGCACAACCGCATAAGCGTCATCATTACCTGTATTTGGATTTACAAGACCTACAGGCTTTAACGGCCCAAACACAAGTGTCTGTTCCCCTCGCTTTGCCATAACCTCTACAGGCATACATCCTTCAAAAACCTTCTGATTTTCAAATTCCTTAAGCGGAACTGTCTGCGCGGATACAAGCTCTTTATAAAAATCCGCATATTCATCTTTGGTCATAGGACAATTTATATAATCAGCTGTGCCCTTATTATATCTCGCCGCTTTAAATACCTTACTGTTATCTATACTTTCAGCAGTAATTACAGGTGCTGCTGCGTCATAAAAATACAGTTCATCCGAAGTTGTTATATGTTTTATACTCTCCGCAAGAATGTCCGATGTAAGTGGTCCTGTCGCAATGATTGTATATACATCCGTATCAATTTCTGTAACCTCACGATTGATTACATTTACAAGCGGATGATTTTTTATTTTCTCCGTTATATACTGAGAAAATATATCTCTGTCAACAGCAAGCGCACCTCCTGCCGGCACACGGCTTACATCAGCTGCCTCCATCATTACCGAAGTAAATAAACGCATTTCCTCTTTCAAAAGTCCGCATGCGTTTTCTATCCTATCCGCTTTTAGAGAATTTGAACAAACCAACTCCGCAAAATTTTCATTTGAATGCGCGGGCGAATATTTTGCAGGCTTCATTTCGTATAAATCAACCTCTATTCCGTTTTTCACAAGCTGCCATACTGCTTCACAACCCGCAAGCCCTGCTCCAATAACCCTGACTCTCACTATTGCTCCCTTCACAAAACAGCCGAATAAAATATATTTATATTTTTCAGGCTTCTTCTTTTAGCTTTCTTTCGTATTTACAGTCTTCACTATAACAGTAAATTTTACCACGTTTACCCTGTTTTTTTAATAGCAGGCCTCCGCACTGCGGACATGCTTCATCCTTTACAGGCATATCCCATAACATAAAATCACACTTCGGGGAATGCTCACAGCCATAATATATTTTACCGCGCCTTGATTTCTTAACAAGAATTTCTCCTCCGCATTTAGGACACTCAGCTCCGGTACCTTCCCGTATTGTTTTTGTATTTTTACACTCCGGATAACCTGGGCATGCAAGAAATTTACCAAATTTACTTAGCTTATAAACCATCTTTCTGCCGCACTTCTCACATACAACATCTGATTCCTCATCCTTTATCTGAATCTTCTCTATATTTTTCTGCGCTTTTTCCAAACTGTCATGAAAAGACGGATAAAAATCATTAAGAATTTTTTTCCACTGTAAAACACCATCTTCAACGTTGTCAAGCTCCTGCTCCATATCAGCAGTGAATTCAACATCTACTATATCAGAAAAATTATTCTTCATAATTTCTGAAGTGACAAATCCCAATTCTGTAGGTACCAACTGTTTTTTACTCCGTACCACATATCCGCGCGATACAATCGTTGAAATTGTAGGCGCATATGTGGAAGGTCTCCCTATCCCGTTCTCTTCTAACTCACGGATAAGAGTCGCGTCAGTATATCGGGCAGGCGGTTGTGTGAAATGTTGCTTTTCCTCACAATTTTTCAACTTTAAATGCTGTTTTTCCTCAAGCAGCGGTAGCATTTTAGTCTTTGCGTCTTTTTCGTCACCGGATTCAACATAAACTGTCATATATCCCTTAAATTTCACGCTTGAACCACTAGCTTTAAAGGTATGTTTGCCAGCGCTTATTGTCACCTGCATAGTATCATAAACGGCGCTTGACATTTGACTTGAGGCAAACCTTTCCCATATAAGCTTATATAGTCTGTACTGGTCATTTGTAAGCTTATCCTTTATATCTATGGGCTTTATGCTTATAGAAGTAGGCCTTATTGCCTCATGCGCGTCCTGAGCGCTTTTCTTTGTCTTGTACTGCTTAGGATTTACATATTCGCTTCCATAAACTTCGGTCAAATATTCAACAGCTTCCTTCTGCGCATCGTCAGCGATTCTCAGAGAATCAGTTCTCATATAAGTTATAAGACCTATAGAGCCTATTTTTCCTCCTATATTAATACCTTCATAAAGTGTCTGAGCTATCTGCATTGTTTTTGATGCCTGAAAATTATATTTTCTTGATGCATCCTGCTGTAATGTACTTGTTGTAAAAGGCGGCTGAGGATTTCGTTTCTGCTGTCCCCTTTTCACTTTTTCAACAATAAAATCAGCGTTTGTTATATCAGCTGTAATTGCCGCGGCTTCCTCCGCATTATTAATTTTTAGTTCTTTTCCGTTTTCACCGTAATATTTAGCAGAAAAATCCTTTCTTGATGAAAGCTCTGTAAGCGTCGTTTCTATTGTCCAGTATTCCTGAGGGGTAAAATTTTCAATTTCTTCCTCTCTGTCGCATATCAGCTTTGTTGCTACAGACTGAACACGTCCGGCACTAAGTCCTCGTTTTACTTTTTCCCATAAAATGGGGCTTAATGTATATCCAACAATTCTATCCAGCACACGTCTTGCCTGCTGAGCGTCTACTAAATCCATATCTATGCTTCTTGGTGATTTTATCGCGCTTTTTACCGCGCTTTTTGTTATTTCATTAAAAGTCACACGACAATCAGATTGCGGGTCAATATTTAGCGCGTTCGCCAGATGCCAGCTTATTGCCTCCCCTTCACGGTCAGGGTCAGTTGCCAAATAGACCTTATCAGCTTTTTTTGCTTCTTTTTTCAACTGAGTAAGCAGAGGCCCCTTTCCCCTTATGGTTATATATCTAGGGGTAAAATTATTTTCAAGGTCAACCCCCATCTGACTCTTTGGCAGGTCTATTATATGACCCATTGACGCCATAACAGTATAGTCCTTACCTAAATATTTTTTTATTGTGCCCGCTTTCGCAGGTGACTCAACAATCAGCAGTTTTTTTGTTGCCATAGTTTCCTCCCAATCTATATCTTAAGCTGATACTTACTTCCCGGCAGCTTTTTTACAATGCCTTTTACCTCAAGCATAACCAGTTTTGTATTCAATTCGCTTACTGACATTTCAAGCTTAATATGTCTCGGCGGACGTGTTACAGGCAGGGAAAAGGCTAATATGATTGTTGATACATATCTTGAAGCACAATTTCAGGGAGGCCGGCATCTTGAACGAATAAATAAAATTCATAAGTTTGAG
>CAJUFV010000069.1 GCA_910585795.1 uncultured Clostridia bacterium
TACGCCGCTTGCTACAAACCTGATCGGATTGTTTTACCAGCCAAAAAAAGTATATGTGGACATCGCAGCATGGAAAACACTTCCGCCCAGACAGATCGCAAGCGGAATGGCAGAAACGATAAAGCATGCCTGCCTGGCAGACCGTGAATTTTTTGATTATCTTGAAAGAAATTCAGAAAAAATTAAAATGCTTGAAAGTGAAACACTTATAGAAATGGATAAAATAAATTGCGCTATTAAGGCTGAGGTTGTAGAGCAGGATGAAAAGGAAACGGGACTGCGCGCCATTCTGAATTTTGGACACACAATAGGACATGCTGTGGAGTCGGCATATGACTTTAAAATGACACACGGGGAATGTGTAGGTGTAGGAATGCTTGGCGCGGCATATATTGCTTATAGACGCTGTATGATTACTGAGGCAATTTTAAATAGTATAGAGAATATACTTAATATATATGGATTTAAAATACGAGTGAGGCTTCCTATGAAAGAAACAGTATTTTCTTTTATGCAAAAGGATAAAAAGAAGCTAAACGGAAAATTGAAATTTGTGCTTCCGAAAGAAATTGGCAAAGTTATACAGACAACTGATGTAAGCAGAGAAGAAATATTTGAGGCGTTTAACTATATTGCAGAGCAGGAGAGAGACGTATGATTTGGCTGTTGATTTCTATATTCATAATAGCGGCAGACCAGTTAGTAAAGTTTGCTGTGTCTGCCAATATGAAAATTGGTCAGACTGTGTTTTCAGTGTTTAATCTTTTTGATATAACATATGTGCAGAATAAAGGAGCGGCATTTTCAATGCTGTCCGGCAAATTGTCTTTGCTGAGTTTTATTTCTGTCATATTTTGTGCGGCAGTTATTGTTTACTGGATACGTAAAAAGCCAACTCATCCGCTTTTGTGTACTTCTCTTTCGTTGTTATTTGCCGGAGCTTTTGGAAACGGAATTGACAGAATATTCCGTGGCTTCGTTGTTGATTATATCAGCGTGGCTTTCATAAATTTTCCGGTATTTAATATTGCGGATATAGGAATTACAGCGGGAGCAGTGTTATTGATTATATACGTGATTTTGTTTGACAAAGAGGAGAAAAATGCGGAAAATAGTAATGAAAGCAAATGAAGACCATGCCGGAGAAAGACTTGACAGATTTATAGCGGATAATTCTGATATATCGCGGAGTTATGCGGCAAAGCTGTGCGAGGATGGATTTGTAATGAGTAATGGCAAGCCTCTTGCGAAAAAGTATAAGATAGCAGGCAGTGAAGAGGTTATGATAGATATTCCTGAGCCGGAGACGCTTTCTGTTGAGGGAGAGAATATTCCGCTTGATATAGTTTATGAGGATAATGATATAATTGTTGTCAATAAACCTCAGGGACTTTGTGTGCATCCAGCTCCGGGAAATGAAAGCGGAACATTGGTAAACGGTCTAATATATCATTGCGGTAATGAATTGTCCGCTATTAATGGAGTAATACGTCCCGGAATTGTACATCGTATAGATAAGGATACATCAGGACTGCTTGTTATAGCAAAGAATAATGAAGCGCATATGAAATTATCAGCTCAGCTTAAGGAGCGTAAGGCAATGCGGAAATATTATGCGCTTGTAAACGGTAACATTAAAGAAAACAGCGGCAGTGTGAATAAGCCTTTGGGAAGAAATCCGTCGGAAAGAAAGAAAATGGCTGTAGTGAAGGGCGGACGAGAGGCGATTACACATTTTAATGTGCTTGAACGTTTCGGCAGATATACGCTTGTGGAATGTGTGCTTGAAACTGGCAGAACACATCAGATACGGGTGCATATGGCTTCAATAGGCCATAGCATTGTCGGAGATATGCTTTATGGAATAAAAAAAGAAAAATTTTCTTTACAAGGACAGCTTCTGCATGCAAAAACAATTGGATTTGTTCATCCTTCTACAGGTGAAATGATGGAATTTACAAGTGAAATTCCCGTCTATTTCCAAAATATACTTGATAATTTAAGGAAATAATAAACTTTTTATTAAAAGTACGGGTTAAGGCTTGCATTTTCAGAATGAAAAAGGTATTATATAAATGTAAATAAAGTAAGATGTTTACTAATCCATTGGAGAAGTGTGTTTTTGATTTTGTTGGCAAGTAAGATAGAAATTTTGAATAACGGGGCTTGTCAATTATTGAAGATTGATTTGGGAGTGAGTACATAATTATGAAAGAATTGTGTGTTATTTTTGGCGGACAGTCGCCTGAGCATGAGATTTCAAGAAAATCAGTTACGTCGGTTTTAAATAACCTTGATAAAAACAAATATAATATTACGCTTATAGGAATAACAAGGAGCGGAGCGTGGTATTTGTATGAGGGAGACTATTCTAAAATTGAAAACGGAGACTGGGAAAAAGACTGCGGCAATAAAAAAGCAGTTTTGTCACCCGATGCTACAGATAAGGCAATTATTGTGTTTAATGGCGATACGGTTAAAAAAATTCATCCTGACGTAATTTTTCCGGTTCTGCATGGTGAATACGGAGAGGATGGAACAATACAGGGACTTTTTGAA
>CAJUFV010000070.1 GCA_910585795.1 uncultured Clostridia bacterium
AAGAATGAACAGTTTTAACCGTTCATTCTATACTTTCAGGCATGCCTGCGTCTAAAGATTAGCCTTAAAAAATTCCTCAACAGACCTTGCCGCTTCTTCCTCATCAGGACCTTCAATTTTTACTCTTATAGTATTTCCGCACTTTACCGCCAATCCCATTACAGAAAAGATACGCTTCGCATCACCGCTTTTATCATCCTTTTCAATAGTAATTGAGGATTGATATTTGGCAGCCTCTTTAACAAGCACTCCCGCCGGTCTTGCATGTACCCCCTGAGGGTCTGTTATAGTATAACTGAATTCCTTCATTACTCATATCTCCTTACATAGTGTTTTTATTACAGCTTCTTCACTGTCTTACTCTAAAAAATATTATTAGACATAATGGAAATATTTATTCATGCTGACAGAATTGTGTTTTTATTTTTCTTGTTCTCTGACTCCAAAAAAAATATTGTAGTATATGGCTTTACATCCACTACTACTATTTGTACATAATGTATATAAATTTCATCTTTTATTCTATATCTCAAGCCCCTCCCCTATATATTATATGTATTATTTCCATTGTCCTATTCAGATATTTTAACAGGTGTGCATTCATTGCGTAGCACTTTAAAATAATATATTATAAAACAAAACTGACCTATCCTATTTATAATTATAAAAGACAGGTCAGTTTTTTTATATAATCATTAACTAATTACAGCCACAATCTGGTTTCTTTATGCCATTTACATATACTTTTTTATGCTGTAATTTTGACTGCATTTTATCTAATGCTTCACCAAATCTCTGAAAATGTACTATCTCACGCTGACGAAGAAATTTGATTACTTCATTAACGTCAGGGTCATCTGACAATTTTAAAATATTATCATATACAGCTCTTGCCTTTTGCTCTGCTGCCAAATTCTCGTACAAATTGGTAAGTGGGTCACCTGTTACTGCAATCGAAGCAGCATTAAACGGTGAGCCTTGAGAATTTTGGGGGAATACTGATGCGCCATTATCTGCATAATATTCCCATGAACCCATTTCATTCCACTCTTTTGGAGGCGCATTTTTCGAAAGCTGTGATACAAGCGAACCAACTATCTCCAAATGAGCAAGTTCTTCAGTACCCACGTCTGATTAAAAATGACACCCGCCCGCCCCTCCATTAACTCACTGACTACTACCTGCCATTTGTGCGGTAATAGGTTTATATAAACATCAAAATGTTGTCTGTCGTATACAACTATTTTCTCTATAAAATTCCGATAAAAGATTTCGTTTATCTCAGTACCATAAAGCATTTTATGTATATGCTGCTCAATATCCTTTACAGCATTGTCGCAGCTGTAGCTATCCTGTGTTTTATCAGACGCTTTTGATAATACAATTTCAAGCTGTGATATTTCCTCTTCATAGCCGTCCTTTTTCTGTCGGTATTCTTCTTTTGATAAAATATCGTTTAGATAAAGGTCAAGTAATTTTTCTTTCTTAGAGTTTAGGTTATCAATTTGTCTTTTAATGCTTGCCTTATCAATAGGTTTTTTATGTTCCTGTGTGAAAATTATTTTTAGTACGTCAGATAACCCTTTTATTATTTTTTCTTTATTTACGTCGATATGTTCTATTACTTTTTGAATAATAATCATAAAATCTTCATCTCGTATGCAAGCGTGAATATCACACCCGATATTATTTCCTGCTGCGTCTACCTTTGATGTTCCGTAATGCATAGCGTTGTAACAGCTCCAAGCCTTATATTTACTTCCGTCCTTGCGTTTCTTACTGCGCGATACAAATCTGCTTCCGCAACATCCGCAAACAAGTTTTCCCGATAAAGGATAACGATTACTGTGTTTGCTCTTGATTTCTTCACTTGGCGCTCTTTTGTCAAGTTCTCTTTGCGCCATATCCCATATCTCTCTTGAAATAATAGGCTCGTGATGATTTTTGATTACTACAAATTCCTCATCTCCTCGATTGTATTTTTTTGTGTGTGTCAAAAAATCGGGAGTATATGTCTTTTTCTGTACCAAATCACCAACGTATTTTTCATTTCTTAGTGCGCGTAATATTACCGTATTAGTCCACATTGCATTACCTGTTATGGTTTTATAGCCTTCTTCTCGAAGTTCTCTTGCAATCGTGGAAGTTCCCTTGCACTCATTAACATATTTATGAAAAATTAAGCGGACAATTTCAGCCCCCTCCTCATTTATGTACAACTTTCCATCGTGAACATCATAACCGAGCATATCCCGACCAAAAACAACACCCCTTTCCATTTGCCGTTTTTGTCCCCATTTAACACGCTCTGATGTTTTTCTGCTTTCCTCCTGCGCGAGTGAAGCCATAATAGTTAAACGCAGCTCACCGTCGGGCGCAAGTGTGTCAATGTTGTCAAGCATAAATAAAACACCGACATTTATAGCCTTTAATTCTCTTGTGAATTGAAGCGTATCAACCGTGTTTCGTGCGAAACGGCTAACTTCTTTTGTCAACACCCTGTCAAATTTACCGAGGTGCGCGTCGGCTATCATTTTATTAAATGCTTTTCTTTTTTTCGTTGTGGTCCCTGTAAGTCCCTCATCTGCGTATATTTCGGTTAATTCCCAATCGGGATTTCTCTTGATATACTCCTCAAAATAACGCTTTTGACTTTCAAAAGAATTTGCTTGGTCATCTTTATCAGTTGAAACTCTACAATATGCAGCTACATTTAGCATTATAATCAACCCCTTTCACTTATATTTTACTGCATAATAAAAACAAGTGCAAAAAAAATTAACACTGTCTATATTTTTTTTCAAGATATTGGGCAGCGTTATTATATTGGTTGATATTTATCTTTTTTTCTTCAAGTAGTGTGACAAGTATTATCTTTTGGATACCCCGTGTGATTTCATCGTTGCCTGTAAAACCTTCCTCCGGACAAATTACTTTTACGTCATCACTATTTATCATACAAAACCTCCCGTCTATATATATTTATGTAATAGCTTAATAGTTTATTAACATCACATATTAAACGGTATGTTCATTATCATCTAATATCTGAAATTAAAATAAATAAGACCTCTATCTTGTTTGAATGTGCAATCAGCCTCACGATGCGAGTCTGATACAATATTATAAGCAACAACGAATGGCGGCTTGCAAAACCGCGCCATAGGAGTTCCACCTTCCCGGCATACACCCGGACTGTCATCTGACGTGCGACGCTTTTAACGCTCAAGTTCGACTTGACAGAAGTATCATTATACCAATATTGAGTTATCGCCGTTCAAGCTGCGACTTGATTCAGACGATAAATGTTTCTCGCTCGGCTGTATATACGTCATCCTTGATGATATACTAATGTATATGTAGAAGCTATATACTGTGTCTTGGCGCATCTCGTCAAAGGCTCGTCAATATCGGAATGTATCCGTTTGCTCTTTATACTGCATCGGCGTTATCTTCCGTGCTTTCTTTGTAACAAAACATTGTAAGTCAGGCATTATCCGCCTGTTAAAGCACATTTAAAAAATGTGCTTTAACAGATAGATAAAATATCCGTGCGGAGCGTGAAAACGGCAACGCGCTCTGCATGGACTGAAAGTAAACAGGGGGTATATATCGAAATGCTGTTTTCTAACAATAAGATGTTGAAATTTAATTTTGAGCGCAAAAATAAGACGACACAACCTTTAATATGTCGCCAATTCATCCGAAAACAAAGAGAATATAAATTTTAACTCTTTTGTCTACACTTTATAGGCTATATTGACATACGATTTTTGTGCATTTTTTAATGGGAATTATTGACAATTATATTTTGTAATGGTATAATCTTCAACATAATCAATATTATGTTGAATTATCAGAGCAAATGTCGAGTATTAAACCAAGATTTTGAACTCTTTTGCGATGTACTTCTCCGCTTTCAGCAGTATAAATACGCGTTGTATTTATACTTGTATGTCCGAGAATATCTGCAAGACGAGATATATCCTGATATACTGCATAATATACTCTCCCAAAGAGATGGCGTAAATTGTGCGGAAACACTTTACTTGCAAGCACTCCTGCTTTTTCACATAGTTTTTTCATTTCCAACCAAATATTACTGCGGTCAATGGGATTTCCTGTTCTTGTAACAAATACCGAACCTTGTTTAATACCATTTGTAAAAGTATATCGCAAGAGCATTTTGCATAATTTTTGAGGAATAAAAATAACGCGATTTTTCCCCTTGCATTTAATGCTTGCAACACCACTTTTCACTGCATCCACCGTTATATATGCCAATTCGGACACACGGATTCCGGTAGCACAAATTGTTTGCATGACAAGATACAGACGTGTTTTTCCCTGTTCGTAAGCTGTTTTAAGAAGTATGTCATATTCCGCTTTTGTAAGCTCACGATTTGGTTCAATAAATGTGTTTTTTTGAATTTTAAGACTTTTTACCCTGTATTCCGGATGATTTATCCATTCAAAAAATGAATTTAGCGATGATAATACTGAATTTACACTTTTAGACGCATATTCACTCTCCAGCAGTTGCTTGTACTCTTGAACAACGGTTTTACTTATTTGTTGCCCGTTAAGCCACTGAGCAAATACAGTTACATCGTGAGTGTACTTCATCACTGTCGCTTTTGACTTCTCCTCTGAAATAAGGTAGCTCTCAAATTCCTTAATTTTTTGTAGCATCAATAATTCCCTCCATAACCATTATACACTATTTTTTTTAATCTGTCATTCATGATAAAAA
Organism: uncultured Clostridia bacterium; assembly: GCA_910585795.1. Classification (GTDB taxonomy): domain Bacteria; phylum Bacillota; class Clostridia; order UBA1381; family UBA1381; genus Hominilimicola. The sequence goes on from CAJUFV010000070.1 coordinate 4,754, forward strand.
TGAGTATAAAAAATAAGGCGCATTATAAATATTTTCCCATTTCATAATGCGCTTTATATCTCTTATTAAATTTTTACTTATGTGTCAATATATTTGTGCGCTTAGCGCCGCACCTATAATTCCTGCATCATTAAACAGCGTCGCAGCTTCTATTTTTGTTTTCTCTCGGTATTTGTTATAATCTCCTGCATAAACATATTCTCTAAGTGGATTAAGCAGATAATCCCCTTCTTTAGATATACCTCCGCCAATCAGAATTTTACTCGGCTGAAATATGTTTAATATGGAGATTAGTCCATAGCTTACATATCGGATATACTGTTCTACTACTACCTTTGCGGTCTTATCGCCCATTTTTGCACAATCGAATGCGGTTCTGCCTGAAACCTCGCCGTTTTCTTGTACCCATTTATGCATCATAGAACTACTGTCAGACTGCATCGCTTGTTTTGTCCGTCGTATCAGAGCTGTGACTGACGCATATGCTTCCCAGCAGCCTTTATTTCCGCAGAAACATTGCTCTTCACCATCGGCATTTATTATGATGTGTCCAAGCTCACCGCCTGCACAATTAAAGCCTCGGTATGGCTTGCCGTCTATAATAACTCCGCCGCCCACACCTGTTCCAAGTGTAATCAGCACAAAGCTGTCGGCATTATCACCGTTTACCGTATATTCTCCCAATGCCGCCGCATTTGCATCATTTTCTAAATTTACAGGCTTTCCGAGCTTCTTTTCAAGCATTGCTCTAAGTTTAGTGTTTTTCATTTTAAGATTACACGAATAAGCAACTGTTCCACTTTTACTATCAACAGTTCCCGGGCAACCAACACCAACAGCTTCAATATCGGCTATTGAACAGTTTGCGTCGTCTACTATGTCAACGCACAAATTCGCCATATCTTCGACTATTTCATCAATCGGCCTTTTCGCCAATGTCGAAACTGATGATTTATATATGATATATCCTGCTTCGTTCACCACACCTGCGGCAATATTTGTGCCACCTAAATCTATTCCTATATACATTGTATTTCACTCCTGTTATATTTTAATATATCGCTCATCACAGAATACACGGTGTTTAAGAAAATAAGAGGGAGAGAGGGTCTTATTAGGGTAACAAAAAGTTTCCGTATATTCTGAAATCAGCGATATATCATAGTTTTTATTAAATTATTGAAATTGCTCCGTTTCCGTCTTGTATCTCAACTAAATATTTTTTGCCTTTATATATCAGCTTAAAGCTCATACCGTTCCATTTTTCGGGCAAATTCGGTCTGCATACAAGCCGTCCGTTTTCCTCGCTTATTCCTGCAAAGCCTTTAACTGCCGCTATCCATGCGCCGCCTGCACTTGCAGGGTGTGTGCCTCCTATATATATTGAGCCCGCCCATTCCTTTCCGCCTTTTGTTAAGTCAGCTTTTGCAGACTTCATAAACATCGGATATGCGATTTCGGGATTATTGGTATAACACGCAAGCAGCGAATACATACATGCCGACAATGACGAACCGTGTTCGGTGCGCGGTTCATAATATTTTAAATTCTTCGCCATTATGTCTCTTGTATAGTCATTTTTGAACATACTCAGCATTGCCACAACATCCGCCTGCTTTATTACCTGAGTACCTGCCGCAACTCCGTATGCTCCGCCCCAATATTCCTTCGGGTTTATTATTTTTGACCGCACTGTATCAAGGCTTGCATCCTCCAGCTTGAAATAACCGTCAAACTGCTCTATTATTCCGTTTGCGTTTGGCTCTTTTATCAGAATATTTTCAGAGGAGTCCTTTAACATTTCTTTTACTTTGCTGTCTATCGGGCATTTATCTGACAATTCAAGCCCTGTATCAAATACGAATTTCGCCATGCGGTTCGTATAAGCGTTATTATTCACTCTTTCGTGATATTCGTCAGGACCGACAACATCATGAATTTCATAATAATTGCTGTCTGCTTTTTTAATCAACAGCGAGCGGTAGAATTTAGCGCACTCTATAACCATTTCCATTGCGCCGTCATTCAAAATATCATAATCGCCTGTTGCATTTATGTATTTCATAAGACCGTAGACAATAGCCGCCGAAACATGGTACTGCTTATCACGAAAATGCGTCCGCATAGGTCGGTTTGTAAATACGTCAGTCACATTATAATCAGAACAGCCCTCATAGCCGCCCTCCTGACTTTCCCACGCGTAATACGCGCCGTCAAGACCGTATTCCTTTGCCTTTGTCTTTGCTCCGTTTAAGGTGTCAATTCTGTATTGCAAAAGTGTTTTAGCCACTTCGGGAGCTGTATGTATATAGTAATCTATCATAAACATTTCCGTGTCCCAGAATACCGCGCCTTTATACACCTGTCCCGACAGACCTCTTGCAGGAATGGATTTTCCCTTCATATTCCTCGGAGCAATGCAGTTAAGATGATATATAGAATAATTAAGCGCATATTCCGCTTCGTCGTCTCCGTCAATATGGATTTCAGATACATCCCATATCTTATCCCATTCAGCTTTATGCTCCGCTTTTAGTTCACGATAGCTTAATTCGTCAATTCTGCCGTTTATACCAAAATCATCAGCAGAGGTTGTTATTTCTGCAATCTTTTCAAAGGTGTATTCCTTATCGGCTTTCGCTGTAAATTTTATATGGCGGAATATTGATTTATCGGTATTTTGATTAGTCTGCTCCGCTTTGAAATCTATCCGTATGTATTCCTTCGTGGTTACGGATATATTTTTTTCGCCTGTTATGCCTGTGACATAATCAATACCGTCTTTACTTCCCATCTGC
>CAJUFV010000071.1 GCA_910585795.1 uncultured Clostridia bacterium
ACTATACTCTTACGGTGTAAAAGTATTAAAAAAATATAATCCTTTATGGTTTTTAGCTGAAAATGTTGGCGGACTCAAAAGTGCAAATGACGGAGGCGCTTTTCAAAAGATTTTGCATGACTTAAAAGGTTGCGGATATAAAGTATTTCCGCATTTATATAAGTTTGAAGAATATGGAATACCTCAGGCAAGACATAGAATAATTATCGTTGGAATAAGAAATGATTTACAGTATGAATTTTTACCGCCAAGTCCTGAAATATATAAAAACAAAAATAACACCTGTAAATATGCACTGGAAATACCGCCCATACCCAAAAATGCTTTTAATAATGAACTAACGCAACAGTCAAAAACTGTAACAGAAAGATTAAAACATATTAAGCCTGGCGAAAATGCTTTTACCGCTAATCTGCCTAAAGAATTACAGCTTAATGTAAAAGGTGCTAAAATCAGTCAGATTTATAAACGGCTTGACCCTAACAAACCAGCATATACGGTTACAGGTTCAGGGGGCGGAGGGACACATATTTATCATTATTCAGAGCCGAGAGCATTAACAAATCGTGAAAGAGCAAGACTGCAAACATTTCCGGATACCTATGAGTTTTTAGGTTCAAAGGAATCTGTCAGAAAGCAAATAGGTATGGCTGTTCCGCCAAGAGGAGCAAAAATTATCTTTGAAGCAATACTAAATACTTTTGCAGGAATAAAATATAAAACCGTACCCTGTAATATTGATGAATAAATCAAAGGAGATTAACTATGTTAAATTATTGGTGGATAACTCGTCCGAAAAGAAAATTGAATAGCATACCCGAGGTATTAGCGTGTTGTGCAAGTGTATCACTTGATTGTGAATGGCAAGGAAATATATACAGTCATTTGGCTTTTGAAAAAGCTCTTGAGGATAGTGGATTAAAGCGCAGAGGAGAACGCAGAGACCAAAGAGGCGGTGGCGGCAGAACATATTTTGCGTGGTTGTCAAGTTTGGGATTGATTTTCACACACGAAGCTACAGGACAGACAAAGCTGACATTAGCAGGTGAAGCAATAATGAATGGCGACACACCCGTTAATATCATTAGAAACCAAATACTAAAATATCAATTCCCTTCACCGTTTTCATTATCTCCAGCAACCTCAAAAACTCGTGTTAATGAAAGATTTAAAATTAGACCGTTTCGTTTTTTGTTACGTTTATTGACTGATGCAAGACTTGAATATTATTTAACACAAGACGAAATAGCAAAAATTATTGTTACAGAAGCAGAACGGGAAACAGATAAATGCTATAACTACATTGTTGATAGAATAATTCAATATAGAAGTTATGGTGATGAAATTTTACAAAATGATTTTTTTGAAAAATATGCTCCAAGCAGCGGTAAGGTAAATACAGAACACCCTTTTAGTCATTTAGAAGATTTAGCAAATACTATTGTAAATTGGCTTGAATATACACAATATATATCAAGAGAAGTTACCGATAATGGTTGTAGAGTAATAAAAATTTTAGATGACAAAATGGACGATGTAAATAATATTCTTAAAAATACATCTAATTTTATAGACCGTCCGAATGAACAAGAGTATTTCCAACGGAAATATGGACTTGACCCAAATCATCAAAAAGACAATAGAAATTTATCTGAAACACATACAATTACTGCTAAAATAATAAATGAACAAAAAATAAAACAGGCATTTATTACGGAATCTCTAAAATCTCCCATTGCTTCTATAACGCCCGAATTGATACGTTTAATAGCTGAAAATTCAGGTATTGAATACTTGATTGTTGAAGAAATATTAAATAAATGTTATCCACGAGGTGCAATAGGTGCGTTTATGACAGAATATTTTGAAATGGCATTTAAGGGGCGTGAAGAAGCTGTAGATTTTGAAAAAGCAACTGTACAGCTATTTCAAAATGTTTTTGGTTTTAGTGCAAAACATGTTGGTTCTATAGGACTAACTCCTGATGTTTTATTGTTATCAGACGACGACGGCTACCAAGGAATTATTGATAATAAGGCATATAGTAGCTATTCAATAAATAATGACCATCATAATAGAATGGTACATAATTATATTGAAAATATTGCTCATTACAGCAATAATTCATATCCTTTAGCATTTTTCTCTTATATTGCTGGAGGTTTCGGAAAAAATATCAATACCCAGCTAAATAAAATCACAACAGAAACAGGAATTAGTGGAAGTGCAGTTTCTGTATCTAATATTATAAAAATGGTTGAGAAAAATCAATGCAATCCATATTCACATAAAACTATTAGAGATATTTTTTCCTGCGGACATCAAGTTTCAGTATTGGAATTATAACATTAAGTTATGGATAATCATTCAAAAGAAGTAAGAAGTTATAATATGTCAAGAATACGGAGTATAAACTCAAAACCTGAAACAATAGTAAGAAAGTATTTGTTTTCAAAAGGATTGCGATATAGAAAAAATGTAAAGACGTTACCTGGAAAGCCCGATATTGTATTGACAAAATATAAAACTATTGTCTTTGTTAATGGCTGTTTTTGGCATGGGCATCAAAATTGCAAGTATTTTGTAATGCCAAAATCTAATACTGAATATTGGAATAAAAAAATATTGAATAATATTGCTCGTGATGAAGTAACTTATCAACAACTATCTGAATTAGGCTGGAATGTAATTATTGTTTGGGAATGTCAATTAAAAAAAGATAAACGAGAAAACACATTGGAATATTTATATTACAATATTCTTAGAAACATCAAATGATAATTGTACAAATAATATATTTATTAAGGATAAATACAGAAAATATACTCGCTCTTGATAATCTGTTTATTTTGAAGGACGTTTAAAATACGCTTTTAAATACTTTTAATGATATAGTGTATTGCGTATAAGTTTTTCGGCTTAAAAATCGTATTAAATAGGCGTTTTTCGACCTTTAAATGTACCATATATGAGTATGTAATCATATAAAAATAGTGTAGCAATTCAAATGCTACACTATTTTTTCGTCCCATTTGACAGCCTGCT
>CAJUFV010000072.1 GCA_910585795.1 uncultured Clostridia bacterium
ATTTGATTGGCGATATTTAATTGTCCAGTATATTCTGCTATTTTCTTATTCATATTAATACCTTTAATTACTCACGGCAATAATTACTATATAAAGCAAAGATAATTCCGTATTATCCTTTGTTTTTTATATAGCCATTATATCATTTTCCTTAATTCTAGTCAACAAATATTTGCCAAACATCACCAATATCGACAATATTTTCATTCTGCTATATAATTTATTCTACCAAGAAATATATAATACAAGGAGAATACTGCTATGTTAGAAGTAAAAACAGAAATAAAAAAATATCTAAAACACTGTTCTTTAGACAGAAATTTGAGTAGGCACACCTTAAAAGCATACCAAATTGATTTGTCGCAATTTGTTGCTTTCAAAGCATCCTGTAACTTTTCAAAAGATAACCTAATAGACTATATACAATATTTACACAAAACATATAAACCCAAGACAATAAAACGTAAGATTGCCACTCTCAAAGCATTTGTCCACTATCTGTATTATGAAGAAATAATAGAATTCAATCCTTTTGACAAAATAGATACCTCATTCAAAGAGCCGCTCAGGCTGCCGCGGACAATCCCCCAAAATATAATACATCAACTTTTAAATATTTCATACAAAAACATTACTCTTGCACATACAGAGTGCGAAAAACTTACCGCTGTCAGAAATACCGCTATTATTGAATTGCTTTTTGCCACAGGCGCAAGAATTTCCGAAATTTGCTCTCTTAAAGCAAAACATATAGACATTTCTTCAAAAACGGTACGCATATTCGGAAAAGGCGCAAAAGAGCGCATTTTACAAATTGAAAATGACGATGTTATTGCCATTTTAATGAGATATAATCACTTAATGTCCGATTATATACACCCTGATGGATATTTCTTTCTGAATAACCGCTATAATCGTCTCTCAGAACAGTCTGTCAGAACTATCATAGTAAATCTTGAAAAGCAAATTGCTTCACCTATACATATTACACCGCATATGTTCAGACATTCAGTAGCCACGCTCCTTCTTGAAGAAGATGTTGATATTCGTTATATACAAAGAATACTCGGTCACAGCTCCATAAACACTACACAAATATATACTCATGTCACATCATCAAAGCAAAGAGAAATACTTCGCACAAAACATCCGCGAAATAAAATCCACATAACTAAATAATAATAAGGAAGCGCAAATCTTTCGGATAATATAAAATGGCTCAATTCTTTTATGACGGAATTGAGCCATTTCTTCTAACGCAAATACTTTTATCGCATTTTTCTCAGCATTTTGCCGTACACAAGACGTTTTTCATAATTAAGACGCTTTATTAGTATTTCTACCCTATCGCCCAACTGAAAATCACCGTCATAGTGCATTGTGTCATAAGAGCAAAGCACATCGGTCACGTTATCGCTTAATCGGCAGAACACACCGCCGCCGTATTTACCAACCACAGTAGCAACCCTTGTTGAGCCGATAGGATGACGTGTTTCCACCCCTTCAAACGGATGCGGCATTGTTTCTTTAATTGAGAGCTTTAGAACTCCCTCCTTAGGGATAAATTCTTTAACCTTTGCTTTTCTCACCTCGCCCGGATGTACCAAATCACGAATGTCCGATACTACTGCATAGTTTACATCGCGCTTATGAAGAACTACATCATAACCGCAGTAATTCAGCATGCATACATTTTTTCCTACGGATACAACGTCAGTATCAAGAACTCTATCCATCAGTTTCCGTCTGTTAGCCGCTTTCTGCATTTTTTCAAGCGCAAGTTTTCTTGACGCTATGGCAAAATTATTCTCGCGGTCTATGTGGGTAATCACAAAATCCAGCTTAGCTCCGCACATTGAATGCAGGACATATCCGCCTTCAGGCACAGAAATAAGAAACATTTCCGGTTCGGGAATGATTATCTTAATACGGTATAATATTACAATCACGCACCTTAATTTTTCTTTTACAGATTTTTTCTTTCCCTTCGGTATGAACTCAAACTCGTGATAGTCCACACCTGCCGCTTCACCGCGCATAATGCTGTGACTTCGGTATGACGCATATATCGCCTGCCATTCGTCACGCTCCTCGGAAGTCAGGTCTTTATCAAGTTCCGCAAGGTTTAATTCGTTAAATTCCATTTCTTTGTCCTCCTTTATTTTTTTAATATATAATTACATTTTTCCGGCATTATCCGAACATCAAAAAAAGCACCGCCCATCCGTCCTGAGATTGACAATGCCGTAAAACATATATTATCGCTCGTAGAATACTACTTCACTATCCGCCGCAAGCACAAATGAGCAGTCAGTATCAGTGTTTATACGGCTCATTTGCTTTTTGTCCTGTATTACGAATATCCAAGACGGAGGATGTGATATTTTATCAGCGTTATCCGATATATTTACCGCATATTCGTCCGCATACCATACCGCTATATCCTCTCTGCCGATTTCAACAGGAACAATATTTATCTCCTGCTCGTTCTTTTCATCAGTGGTTATATAAAACCGCAATAATACTGTATTATCGCCCCTTTTAAAGTCCTTGAGATAATCTAAGAACTGAATCATTATATCAAACGCCGTCACCATATACTCGTTTATCCGTCCGCCCGGTAATATCACTGTGTCCTCTCCTCTATACGGGACTATTTCTATCTTGTCAAATCTTCGTAATTGTTCGAGGTATCCGTTTATGTTATACAAATGCGGCTCTTTGAAATGTTTCACCAATGCTTCAAGCTGCCGCTCCGGCAATCCGTCATATTCTCTGAGCAATTCAAGTATGTACTTTTGGTAAAGATTAAGATACACATTTAGTCGCCTCCTTCTTCTCTGAAATGATTAAGATACGGATCAAGATGCGTTTCGGTAAAGTCTTCTGTCAGGCAGTTAAATATAACGCTCATAACATAACCCGTAGGATTTTTAGTGTCCCTTGTGTTCTTGTGCATTTTATGCAGCGCGCTCTCCAGAACCGAATAATCAAGCTCACATAACCTGCTTCGGACATTTTCGCCCGGTAATACACTTGTGCCGATTTTAAATTCACGGCAATAGAACAAACGTTCCACCGCATCATAAAATATGCGCCGTATATCCTTGTCAAAGCATTCAAGCTGACATTGCGCCATTATCCTGTTGAATAATTGCCTGTCTGCTACTGACTGACTATTCTCAGTATAACTATTATCAGTCTTGATATTATTAGTCTTATTTGTGTGCGGTTTTGGCATGTCTTGATATTCCATATCGGCACATCCAGACATTCCATTTTCGCAGTTCTTGACATTCCCGTTTGGCACATCACTATCCGAGTTATCCACACCCTCATCAGGCTCATCATTATTCAGATATTCCAAATTGGCATGTCTTGAATTTTCCTTATCGTTATATTTCTTCGCCTCCGAAACTGTCAGCTCCGGTTTGACAATAAATATGTAATTCGGCAATCCGCGTCCGCACTGCTTATCAATTATAAGGTTATTATCCTTTAATTCTTTAAACGCCGCCATCGCTTTTTTATATGTTATTCCCAAATCCTCTGATATTGCTTTTCTTGTATAAACAAGGTACACCTCTCCGTCACCGTTAATCCAATTATTTTGCTTTGACAGCGATAAACGGTCATAAAGCAATGCGTATGTCAATTTTGCGTCCGAACTCATCTTCTTATATTCCGGGTTTGCAAATAATGTTTTCGGAATTTTAAGAAAATCAAACTTTATTAAATCGTCTATTTTGTACACAGTCATAAATATCACTTTCCTCTCTTGAATTTATCAATTATACTTTGCGCTGTAAGCGGTCTCGGGTCAAAATCCTCCTCTTCGATGCTATCATCAAACCTGTTTGGTTTCTGCTCTGTGTTAGGATTTACTGACGCTGTAATTATTTCTACTTCCGATAAATCAAACGGATTATCTTCTGCGTCCTCTATATCCGAAAATTCATTTTCATACGGGATATTGTCCGAATCGTTTATAGCATTTTCCTCATCGTACCGCCATTTAGGGATATACTCCGTTATTCTTGTACGCTCCAGCTTATGGAAGTCACTCAATTCATCGGGTATTATTTTCATAGCCTTTAACGGCTTCTGACCGCGTACCAGTATAAGGCACTCGCGGTTATCCATGTGTTCTATCTCATCTGGATACATCAGCGGACGAGTAGCGTTTGACGTATTCTGTTTGTATCCGTTTACCTGTCTTGTTATTGGCGAAAACAGCGGAGTCTGCGGCGACATTGAGCTTGTTGTCCTTATAGTGATATTGCCGCACTTCTTGGATATATACTCGCTTGTCATCTGGTCATTACAGCCGAGCATTAGCTGTGTGTCACAGTTACCGACTATCTCCTGCCATTCGTTTACGGGGTATCTGTCAGCAATCTGTGCCGCACTCTGAGCAACAATCTGACAGTTAATACCACGTGAGCGTACTGTTGATATGGTCTTTTTAAAGTCCAAAATTTTGCCGATATTGCAAAATTCATCAAGTACCATATTAACCTCAACAGGCAATCGTCCGCGCTCATCACCGTGTTTTCTGGCATAGTCCGATAATTTCTTGAACAGCAACGAAAAAAACAGCGAGCTTAGAAATTCCAAGCTGCTGTCTTGGTCTGATATAATACAGAAATAGGCGCATGGCTGTTTGCCCGGCAGTTCAAGGTCTATTTCGTGATAACTGGTTATTTTCTTAACCAGCTTATTCTGAAACACATTCAGCCTTGAACCCAGACCGATAAATATATTGCCCCACAGATTACCCGCCGCTTGCTTGAATATTCCGTACGGCGCACGTGCCGGATGGTCGAGCGGTAAACGCTGCATTTTAGCGTCAAAGTCCTTTTGCCCGTCATGCGAGAGCATATTGTATATGGTATCAAGTGAACGCTTTTGTATGGGAAGAAGCTCGCCCGTTACAGGGTCTTTAAGCGTATAAACGTAATGGATAAGCGCAACAAGCAAATTCTTTTCAGCCTTATCCCAGAAATCAGCCTTTTGTCCCTCCTCGGAGGTATTGCGGATTATGACTTCTGTTACCGATTGTACCATATCAATATCACCGTCTATTTCACCCAGACAGTTCCATGCGTCGGAGTTTTCCATATCAAGCAGGTTAAACATCTTTACAACATAACCTTCGTTCCTTAGATATTCGGACATCTGTTCTGCCATTTCAGCTTTCGGGTCAACTATTATCATACTCTGCTTCAGCTTTGCTGTCTTTAATATAAACGGCTTTATGAAGCCCCTTGATTTACCTGAGCCGGACGCGCCGTAGGTCATTATGTGCTTATTCAAGCCATTATCGGCATTTAATCCAAGATACTCGTAAAACCCGCGGCTTGCAATCTTACCGAGTATTGGTCCATCCACGGAATCAGCCGAGCCTATCAGAAATGTTTTCTTCATATCTTTTTTCTCCATCCAGCCCGAAGTGCCGTGCGTCCCCTCATTGACCGTATAGAAATTGCGTTCATCCTTCTTTATCTTAACGCCTGTTATGTACTGTAACCAATCCTGTTTTATGAGCAGATACATTATAAGAATAAAGAACGCTATACCCAACCCCTGCGGAGTGAACACAGCGCCAATACATTTAATAGGATTTAGCGTGAACATCTTTTCATCTGTATTTGTCATAAAATTATACAATGCGCCTCTGAATGACGCGACTACCATACCATACAGATACAGTCCTACTAAAATCATTACGGAGTATATAACCCAATGCTCTTTTATTGTATATATAAAACGCCGTACATTTTCATTGTACAGCGTCTTTATAATTTTAATAAGCTTTTTCATATCAGCAAATACTCACCGTCCTTTGTCCGCGCAGGCTCTATCTTCGTTTCCTCCGTCAGTAATCTGGGGAACATATCCGCCATAGTATGATGACGTACAACGGTAAATTTCATCTGATTAGGATATTCAAGATATACCGCCATACGCTGGTATATTGCTTTCTGATGTGCAAGGCATATAATATTAGGCATAATATCACATATCAAAGATTGCTCCAATGCGTACCTTACCCTTGTAATATTCATATCCATTGCGGTTATACAGGCTTTCCCTTCACTGACCGCATCAAATCTGCTCAGCTTTACAGGTACATTGTCCGTGTCACCGAACATTGCCGCTATATCCTTTTTATGATTATCCATACACATAAGCTTCATCTGCATTATTCCGTCTTTATCCATAGGCAGTAAATAGAAATCATACCGCCATCTTTCCATAATCTCCGAGAATGGAATAATACCCCGTGTAATTTCAGTTTTTTTCTCAGGCATAAGATACTCAATAAGTCCCTCCACAGTTTCCGCCGCAATTATTATCGCCACATTTTTTACATTCTCTATATGTGAAATCATACTAAGGAATGTCTGTTGTTCAAAATCAGGAAATATACCGTCTGTTATATCGTCAGTATAGTACAGAACATACGCCGTATCCCTTATACGCAGTATCCCATAAAATACTGTCCCTGCAAGAACCTTGTTTTTCATTTCCGAGCGTATAGTCAGACTTGGTATGTATACACAGTCTTCCCTGCTTAGTCCCTGCACTGTCCCTGCATAGATATTTATGCCAGCTCCGTGAAGCATTGCATTAAGCTTCGCATTCACAACACGCCTGTTAAAAGTATTCCCTTTCTTATGCGGTCTTGCATCGTCCGGGAACTCATAGCCCGCCCTTAATAATACATCTCTTCCCCGCCTTGTCAGTCTGCTGAATTTACACCCTCCGTTTACATATTTCATGTATCCGCTTTTTGCCAGCCTGCCCGATACCTCCCTTTTTAATATCTGCATTTCAAATCTCCCTGCAAGTCCGCACGGCATGTATCTGGCTAATGCACATAGCTTTAAAAACTCCAATTCCTGACTATCTAAAATCATTTTTGCACTTCCCTCCTTACTACTGTGCAGAATTTTTTTCTGCACCTGCTGTCTGCTGCCGTTAAAGACTGTAATCACGCTGTCTTAACGTATCTGGGAGCAGGTGCATTTATATATCGGGTGTGACGAGGGTACGCCACTAACCAAATTTCAAAAATGCACCTGCCCTCGCCACGTTTTATAGCAAGTCTTTCGACAAATAATCCATAAATTCGTTTAATTGCGTCTGCGGAATAACATATATATGACAGGCGGGAGTATCGGATATTTTAGAGAACAAGCCAATATCAAGTCTGAATTGTTCGTCGTCCTTAACAACTCTGCCTTTGATTGCGTTCGGTATCATCTTCCATGATTTATTGTCTTGGTCGAATACCTCCCTGTTGTCATAATTACAATATTCCACAATCGCCAAAAACGCGTGTTCAAACATCGGCAGAGGTTTGTCGCATTCCTCTAAAAGCCGTGTCAGCGTATCCTGCATATAACTGTTAATTTTATATCTGCAATTAGGTAACAGTGTATTCAGCTTTATATGCACCCAGCCCTCCGCTGTTACCTCTATCTCACCCGCAACATTTGATATTGTTTTTTCTTTCTTTGCGTTTTCCGTAAACGGCTTCATAATACGGTATCTGTCAATAACGCATCTTGCAGTAACACACGCCGATTCCACCGTTTCAATAATATCTCCGAGCCTCTTGTCAATCACCTGTTCTGACTTACTCTCCGACATACTCACTCTTGATACTGCCTGTATTGAGCGTATCAGCTTTTCCTGCACATATTTAAGCTCTTTTTTTAATGTGTCCATATTAGTCATCATACTGTTTCCCCTCCTCCAATTTCCGCCTGCGCTTTTTCTCCAAGTCAGACCGTTTTGTTGTTATGAGGTCATAAACATACGGCGATGCCTTAATGTCAATAACGAGTTTGTTTCGGTTAGCGCACAGCAGCGCCTCGCCTCTGTTATTGCGAATAACCTGCATTGTTTCCTCATCGGATAACGATAAATGCTTTTGAACAGTAAACGCTTCGTCCTCTTCAAGCTGGAGAACAAATTTAATACGGGAGTTATTTATGATTGCCTTACCGTATTTTCCATCGTCAAGAGCAAAGAAATCGGATATATCCTGCGTTGCCGCTATTGCGCTTCCGCCATAACCGCGTATTACCTTGAATATCTCCAGAACATAATCCGCCGCCAACCTATTGCCAGATGAGCCTATAAGTGTCCACAGCTCGTCAAGAAATATGACTTTTTTCTGTATGCGGCTTTCTTTCGCCTTGTCCCATACGAAATCAAGAGCGATAAACATTCCCAAAGCCTTTAAATGCTCATTCATTTCCGAGATGTCAAGAACGATATATTTATTATCCAAATCTACATTGGTACTGCCGCCGAAAGCTGACAGCGAACCTACCGCAAATTTCTCTATCATAAGCGCCAAGTCTTTTGTCTTGTCCTTAGACAACAGCTCGTTATATAAATCCTTTAATGTCGGCATTTTCTTAAAACGTCCGTCTTTGTCAAACAGCGATTCGTTATCATAAGTAATACCGAATGACTTATATGTACGAACAATAGCTCCATCTATGAGGTTTAACTCATTCTGAGTGATGTCATTTTTTATCAGTGAAAAGAAAATCATAAGCTTCTGTATCTTCTCCGCTAAGATAGAGTCATTACGCTTATCGCCGTGTATTTCATAATCGGTATTAAGCGTTTTCTTGCGTATTTCCATAATGTTTATACAATCCTGTGATGACGGCGCAATGCGTATATACTTACCTCCTATCCTGTCGCATACCTCCGCGAACTCGTGTCCTTTTATTGGAGCTATGATAAACACCTGCACTCCCTGCTGTCTTAATCTCAGTGCGATAAGCTGTATCAAAAATGTCTTACCCGCGCCTGACATACCAAGAATACAGGCATTTGCATTTGAGTATTTATCGGCATCAAAAAAATCCAGTATTGCTACTGAATTGTTGTATTTATTTAAGCCCAAGAAAATACCTTCGGGGTCATATACTTCAAGAGACGAAAACGGGAAAGCCGCCGCCAATGAATCGGTCAAAACATTTCGTCTTGACTTACGCTCCAAGTCAGCGTCAAGCGATAGCGTAGGCAATGCGGACAAAAATCCCTGCTCATGTTTATAGTCGGCGCGTTTACAGACCATATCCATTGACGCGCAAAGCGTTATGACGTCGCTTACATTACGCTCTATCGTTTCCTCATCCTCCGCTGTCACTTCAAGAATGGTTGACATATAGTAAAAGTCCTGATTACCCCTGTTCATACCTTCCTTTAAGTACATTCCGCTGCTTATAGCCGAGTCCAGCTCCTCGAAGTCGGAGCGTGTGTCTGCTACCTCGCGCATTTTACTGCGGTTTATCATTGTTTTCTGTGCTATACGCGATAAAATCTTATCTCTCTGCATACGCTTAAAAGTAAACGATATGCCGATATTATCGCCAGCCTCCACAAGCGAGGACAGCCACGCCGCCTCGTTATGCGTGCGATAACCGTAGCCGGCAATGTATAAATACGCGTGGTAAATACCGTCCACCACAACATAATCACGGCTGCCGTTATCCACCGATGACGGAGCGATAATATCAATAGCTGTCGTCTGTCCTGTCCATATCGGCTGTACCTGCGGCTCTGGCACTGGAGCTTTCCTGCGTTTCTTACTACGCTTCGCTTTTTGTATATTCCTTTGGGGATTATATTCATAATCCTCTCCAAGCTGTGTGCCATACTCTATTTCCGGCTTTGTGTCATCTTGTATATCGTCCGTGGAATTCTCCGTTTCCGGCGCTGTATTGTCCTGTGTATTTGCAAACCTGCCAAACGGCGTCTGCTGTATTCGTTCGTCTGTTATATTTGGTCTCATAAGAATCTCCTTAAATTATGTATTTTATTGCAATAAAAAATTGCCACTGCTTTAAGTGACAATTTTATCATTTTTCAGTATTTTTTACTCTACATATGCCCTGATAGCATCCTCTACTGTTGAGTTCAATGTTTTATTATGCGCCGCCGCAAATGCGGCAAGATTTTTATGAAGCATGGGAGATATTCGCACATTAAAAGTCCCTTTATATGTTTTTTGAGGTTCAACGCCCTGCTCAGCGCACATTTCAAGATACTCGTCAACTGCCTCTTCAAAATCAGACTGCAAGCTTTCTATGCTGTCGCCTTCATATGAAACAAGACCATTAATTCCGATTACTTTACCATACAGAACTTTATCTGATGAAGAATATTCCACTGTTCCCAAATAATCCTTATACTCTAACAGATTACTCATATTAAATCCTCCCTCTCTAACACTTCCGTAATTTGCTTTATCTGATATTCTAATAATGCCTTTCTTGGATGCGGTTTATGTAGAATAACAGGAATATCGCCTTTCATAAACTTTACTCTTGAACCGCTTGTTTTGCCTTTGTTAGACAGTACAAAGCCCAGCGCTTCTAATAAGGTTTTCATCTCATCAAAAGTAAAATCCTTCGGATTGCTTTTCAATTTTGCAATTAGCTTTTCTTTCTTACCCAAATTATTCACCTCATATTACTATTATATCATAAAACCACTAAAAAGCAACTGTTTTTTAGTGGCATTTTTATAATTTTAATGTAACAAAGCAGCTTCATCTCTGAAACTGCTTGTACATCTTTTGTTCTGTTTTATCATCGGAATGACATATAATTTCTTCGGCTTTCTTCAAGCCGTTTACTGCCCATTCCTCATATTCTGTCATATATTCCATTGACGGGTCAATTCGTTCCTCTATGTTTTCCATTCTTCCACCTCGTATATTTTCATGAACCTTATTATACCATAGTTAGAACAGGAAAACAATATTTTTATTCTGTCCAGCGTTCTCCGTCAAACAATGAATGTGCAAAATGATTATTAGACGCTTCGACTATATCTCTGTACGCCCAGTGATTTTGAGATACATCACTGAATATATTAATATTTTCTATATTCCCTGCAATGTATTCAATGTCCAAACTGCGGTCTAATACTCTATTGATTATAGACACCACTTCCGCGCGGGTAATATCATTATCAGGTCTGAACGTCCCATCGTCATAACCCTCTATCCATTCCATACCACAATCGGCACATATATACGAAGCCGCCCAATAACTATCGCTTACATCACAAAATACATTCCTGCCTGATACGGATATATCGTCAAACAATTCATAAAAACGCGTACATACTGCGGTAAACTCCGCTCTTGTAATACTGTTATAGGGCTTGAACGTACCGTCATCATAGCCCGATATTATATCGTATTTTTCAAGATACGCAATATATCCTGCATACCAAGCAGAATTATCAACATCCTTAAAACTTGAATATCCTGTTATATCCTCATTTTTACGTTCCGAAATAAGTCTTGCAAAAATCGTTGCCGCCTCTGCGCGCGTCATATCATTTTCAGGACGGAATAGACCGTTATATCCCTCTATATATGCGGTATGCTCTGTCTTTTCCGCCAGCTCTTGCGTTGGAATTGCCGTAGGCGCAGATGTTGGCTCAGGAGTCGCTGTCGGTTTTGATGTTGCGCGTATCGACGTGCCGCCACCGCCAGAGCTTTTTGGTCTTACAATATTAAAGGTTCTTTCCTGCATACCCGAATAATTACCTATAAAGTTTACAACAAGCGTTGCCGTTCCTACATTTACATTATCACGGTATGTAAGATAATAGTCAACTCCGTTTTCTAAAATCTTACCGTCATTTTCTATTATAATGTCCGTCTGTTCAGGTTCCTTTGCGTTTATCTCAGCATAACCCGTTACTGCGCCAAGGCATAAAGCAAATGCCAGACAAGCAGAAATTACTTTCCTCATGATTATCCTCCTTTTCTTTAAAAATCAAAGACGCGGAAATATACCGCGCCTTTGACTTAAATGTATCAGAATTATTTACTTGCGTCTGTTATAACAGGTTCAGGCTTAATTTCACTGCCTGTATATAGCTGGTCTGCAATAGGACTTATTGTAATATCGCTTTCCGTTACCTGCTTTGCCGTAATTTCAAATTCTGATGTGGCTGTGCCTGTATAATCACCGATAAAGGTTACATTTATCTTTCCTGTACCGACGTCTGTATTATTCTCATACGATAATATGTAGTCCTTGTCCTTTTCAAGTATCATATCGCCGTATGTAATTGTCGGTTCAGGCTTAATTTCTCCGCCTGTGTATGTTTGCGTGTCAATCTTTGAGAATAATACATCATCCGCTGTAAGCTCTTTTGCTTCAATCTCAAATTCAGTAGAAGTCGTGCCTGTATAATTGCCGATAAAGGTTACATTTATCTTTCCTGTACCGACGGCAGTATTATTCTCGTATGTAAGAGTATAGTCTTTATCTTTTTCAAGCGTAATATCACCGTATGTTATAGTCGGTTCGGGAGTTATTGCACCGCCTGTACAAACCTGCTTTTCAATTTCTGAAAATGTAACATCACTTTCCGATAATGTTTTTGCAATAATATTGAAATTTACCGTTCTCTCGCCGGAGTAATTTCCTTTAAAGGTTACTATAACTGTTGCTGTACCTACGTTTATGTTATTCTCATACGTCAGCTCGTAATCTGTACCCTTAACGAGTGTTGAGCCGCCGCTTTTAACCGAAACATCAGGTGTAATCTCCGTACCTGTGTATGCCATGGGAGTATGTTCATCTGTCGGTTCTGCAAATACTGTTGCTGCTGTTACTGTTGTTACTGCTAATACCATAGCGATTATTTTCTTTATATTTTTCATGTTCTTTATTTCCTTTCTTATTTTGACTTAGTTATTTGTTATTGTTAAATCAGGTGTTAGTTCTCTGCCTGTATATGCTTGGTCTGCAATCGGCATAATAGCCAAGTCCAGACAAGATTTAGGTAAAATCGTAAAATGTGTTTCTTTGGACGGCAGCTTAGAATAACCGTTTATATATTCAATCGTTGCTGTCGCCGTCCCTGCATTTACATTATCAGAATATACCACCGTATAATCTGTACCGTCCGAGAGCTGTCTTATTACCGTACCATCAGCCGTATTAATCTCATTTATTGAAATGAGAGGTGTATATGCTTCTCCCGAATAACTATATTCAGATAATTCTTCAATCTGTATTCCACGCGAATATGTAACCTTTGCTTTCGGAGCAGACCAATTAGAACCTGCTATAACACCCTCCAAATTATCGACATATATATTCGTCATAGTCCTGCACTCGGAAAACGCGTCATCTGCTATCACTGTAACACTGTCCGGTATTTCTATTGTTTTAAGCGAACTGCATCCCTTAAAAGCAGAACTGCCTATTGATGTTATAGTATCAGGTATCGTTACTGACGTTAGATACGAACAGTTATAAAATACATTGTCAGGTATTTTATCTGTCCATGAAAGCTCAATATTACATTCGCTTCCTGTTGTGCCTGCTGTTTTCAGATTTCTGCATCCCTCAAAAACACGTGCTGCAAATTCTACATTGCCATTCTCTATATATACCTTTGACAAGTTTTGAGAACTGAGAAAACAGCCTGTATAAATATTTTTTACACTTGCGGGAACGGTAACGCTGCTTGCCTTTATTCTGGAAAAAGCAAAGCTTCCCAACGTTGTAACGCCATTCGGTATATGAATACTTTGGTATTTTGAATTACCTAATGCGCCCGGAGCTACAATCTCTACTGTTTCAGGTATATTAAATTCACCGCCTTGTCTATATGGCGGAGACCATATTAAAATTGTCATATCTTTATTGTATAGTACACCATCAACCGAACAGAAATATGGATTATCCTCATCAACATGAACCGCTTTACATGTGGAATACATTCCATCTCTGCCCATACCTTTTTCGCTGAAATCTCCGATATATGTTGCCTCATTTACTATTTCAACATTTTTGGATATAGTAAGACTTTCTAAATAACTTGCTCCCGAAAATGCGTTATCTATATCTATCACTGTATCCGGTATAACATAATTAGGTTTTTCTGCGCTTTGAGTATATTGTATAAGCTTTGTTTTATCCTTATTAAACAACGTACCGTCAACAGAACTGTATATAGGATTATCTTCCGACACTTCTATTGCAGTATAAACCAACTCATTTATCAAGCTATTGTCTGATAAATCGCCTGTATATGTACTCGGCAATACGAGTTTCTTTAAATCATACGGGAACAAACTTTCACTTTCGGGAATAGATGTTACTCCTTCGGGTATTATAATTTCCGGTATATTAGCCAGCATTCCGAACGCACAATTTCCGATGTCTGAACACAGTGATGAAGTTTCAATATTTAATATAACTCCGTTTATTTCATTCACATATCTATTCCACGGTACATCAACTGTAGCTTTATAATCATATAACTCACCGCTCCCGCTTATGGTAAGTACACCGTTGTTGTCTATCTCCCATATGAGATTATCCCCGCAAGTACCTGACGCAATTACACCATCAAAATATGCCGATATATCTGTAATATCAGTTTCCTTCTGTTCAGCGTCCTGTACTGTTTCCGTCAGCTCCGGCGGTTCGTCATTATCCGCAAATATATTTCCTGTCCCTGCAAGCATACAAGATGCCGCACATAATACTGCTGTAATATATTTTATTTTTCTTTTCATAGCTTAATATCCTTTCTGTAATTTTATATATTTTATAGCTTTACTCCGCTATGGCGGTCTGCTCCGCCTCAGCCTATATACCATGCTGTCACCGTCCTTTAATGTCAATAAAAAATCTCCCTGTATAAGAGAGATTAAAAAGCTTCTGCATCCATTGCATGCACCTCGTCGTACATACCGCCGATTTGTCCCGGTTTCATGGACTTTGCTGTGTATTTATTTATCATTGCAAAGAACAAGTCAGTTAAAAATGCGTTGTCCGATACCTCCAGCACTTCCATACCGCACTGCGACAAATACCGCCTTGCCTTATATTCCTCGTCCTCCAGATACCGTTTCACATCTTCAAAGGTATATGCCCTGTCAAAGCCTTTCGGTGTGAAGTCAAATGCGATAAAAAATCGCTTTTTAACCGCCACGTTATATGACAACTGCTCTACAAAGTCCATTTCGTCGGCTATCATATTCCTGCACTCATCATTGTTTTCCGTTTCCAGAAAACCGCCCAGACGTTCAAGATAAGTTGATATGTCCGCTTTCTGCGTCAGTACCCGTATCTGCATATTATCAGGCGCAATCTTCAAGTAGCTTGCGTAGTAGTAGATTATGTTCTGCTGCTCGGTTTCTGATTTCAAATAGAAATTAACAGGCAAAACCTCTATTACCTTTACATACCGCCCGTCCTTCATAATAACAATGCCGTCCTTGAACTCCTGTACAGGCAGCCATTTTTGTGTGCTGTCCTCATAATATTCGATTTCCTGCAACCTGTTATTCTTCAAAAATATATCTTTTAACTTCAAGCAGCCTCACCCCTATACTCTAATATTTTTTTATTTTTCCGCCATTGCCACCAAGTACGAACAAATATACTCAGCGGATCGTCGCGTATTCCCATTAAGGCAAGTCCGCCTATCGGTATCACGAACACAGATGACAAAATAATCTTCCATGTCAATCCCACTGGAAACAGCTTAAAGATAATAAAGGCAAACGGGAGAGCAAGTATAACCGCCTCCACTACATTTCGCGTAGAAAAAAAGCCCATTATCTTGCCGCTATCCTCAAAGTTAGCGGGAATTAAAAAATCGTTCAATATTGTTTCCTCCATTCTTTTGCAAACAAAAAAGCGACTCATATTGAATCGCTTTAATCCTTTATATCAGCCAGCCATAGTCCTGTCTGCAATCTAAAACATAATCAATATACACAGTATCGTCAATTATCTGATAGATTAACAAATATCTCTTACTAACCAGCTTTTTCCGATATTTATTAGGCGGGATATATTCGTCATTAAGCCACGGATAACCCTCCGGCATATAGTCCAAAGACTGCATTTCCTTAATCAGCTCCGCCTTTAGCTTTTCGGCAGCATTAACGCTGACCTGCGCCAAGAACCGTACATGAGATGCAAGCATTGACATAGCTTTATCAGATATGATTACCTTGTATCTTTTATCCGACATTCTTAGCCTCCTGTATTATCGAATCAAGCATATCGCTTGCTTCATCTACCGTATAACCTTTTCTGCACCTGATTCTATCCTCTTCCGCCGCCAATAATTCCTCACGCAGCTTCAGCATTTTTTCACGTCTTGAATATACCTCAATATCCATTACAACCAAATCGCCTTCACCGTTTTTCGTTAAAAACACAGGCTCTTTGCTTGTTTTGCATAAATTAGAAATATCGTTATAGTTTTTTCTTATTGCCGCTGATGGTCTGATATTCATAAAAAACACCTCCCGTTGTAGTATTAAAATATCCTTATTATATTCTTATTATACTACAATATTAAGATATTTGTCAATTATTTTTATAACAAACGACCGTAGCTATAAAAATGGCTCCGCCAATAGCTGGTGTCTATTGATGTGTACTGAATAGGCGAGCCGCAATGCAACATTCGGTTATTTCCGACATATATGCCGATATGAGTTACCGTTTCACCCGCGTTATACGTCCCCTGAAAGAATACTAAATCACCGGGCTTTGCTTCACTTGCGGATACTCTTGTACATTGGTTATATATCCCCTGCGCTGTGGTTCGCGGCAGATTATGCACTCCGCTGTGCGTATATACCCAGCAGACAAATCCCGAACAGTCAAAGCTTGTTGCAGGTGACGAGCCGCCGAACACATATGGATAGCCAAGATATTTCTCCGCTTCGTTAATAAGCTTCGCAAAGGTTGCGTCATTGTATGCCTCCGCCGGTATTCCATTATTCGTGCCACCAGCTATTACAGGCAAATCAGGGTTATTGCTTGCTTTTGCCTGTCTTACGGTATTTACCATAAGCGTTATCCAATTCTTTTGGTCGTCGTCAAAACCATATTCGTTCATTACTTCATCAGGTGTTTTCCCCTGCATTTTATCAGACGAAATAGAGCTTTGCGACATACTCATTATATCCTGTTTATTTTTTACCGCGTCAATGGATATAAGCCACAGTTTATCCTCATCACTCAAATTAGTATCATCATAACAGGACATAAGATAGTTTGCGTGTTCATGCCTTGTCATAAGCTCTATGTCTTTCAGACTTCCCCAATTAAAAAGCACTTGCGGAAGTGAAAAGATAACTAAAATCGGAATCATCACAATCATAAATACCGCCGCTATTATCCCTGCTATAACTTTAGGAGATAATACCTTTGCCGCTCCGCTTGCCACCGCCAGAAAATCTGCTGTCAGCGCACCGCGTACAATTTGCGCCGTGCCATGAAGCTTATGAGCAATATTACCCGCTGTCGCCACTGCATTATTTCTTTGTTCTGCCATTATCACCGCCCCGTTTCTTCCATAATTTCATCTCATTGGTGGAATCAATCTTCTTTATAGTCGTCTGCTTATGGTAAAGCGTTCTGTCCTGCTTTTTGTTTACAGCGGCAGGGTTATATCTGCCGTTTTTGTACTCGTGGTTTATCTGTCTGTGATTATTCACTGTTTGCTGACGGTTTATATTATCCGCATACGAATTATTATTGACGCCGCCCGTCATGCCGTTTTTCTGCGTGTTTACAATAGAACTTGCCTGACATTCCGCTTTATTTACCGTCTGACCGCCGTTTTGGATATTCTCTGCGATATGCGATGTACTTTTGCTTCGGTCCGTACCGCCGCCCTGAGATATATTGGTCTGCGGACTTCCTGCTGACTGCTGTACCTGAGTTGTGCCGCTCGCTGAGCTTGAACTATGCTCTGTATTTACACCACCGATATTATGTACTCCGCCTCTGTTTACAGCGCCTGCGGGATTCCTTGCAATAGGCGGTCTGTTCTTCATCCCTGCACCTGACATACTGCTCTTTTCTGAATTAAAATCACTTGCATGACTCGATGTTTCTTTGCTCTTATCGCCTGCGGGATTTGGTCTGCCATACCTTGCCGCATGTGCCGCCGGATTACCGTTCGGGAACTCGTTATATCTTTCATCACCCTCTAAATATGAAATTCCGTATTTATCGGTTTTTCGTGCTTTCCATCTATTTTGAGCATTTTGATTTGATGCAGATTGACCGCTCTGCGATTGGCTCGTATGCTGCTGACTTGATGTATTAGCACTGTCTGTTGTCGAAGAAACGCCCGTGCGTACTGCGATTGACGCCGCTGTACGCTCGGTATTGGTATGACCGCCGCCGCTTCTGTTACGCCGTCCGTTTGATTTATGCCTTTGTCCGTCTGATGAGCCTCTGCCCGTGTCTCGGTTTGCTGATATATTCCTGCCTATAGTTGACGCCATAGTTCGCACAGCTACCATTGTCATCATTCCCGGAAGTCTGCTTCCTACCCCGTCGCCTGTCTGTGCGGGATTTAAGCCGATTTTTCCGATATGACTGTCGATTTTTCTTGCCACCCTTGTAAGTGCTATTACAAACACAAGCCATATAAGGACGCTCCCGCTTGTTACATTTCCCATAGCGGAAAGAATAAGCTTCAAAAATACGATATTCATAATCATCATTACCATCATAGAGCCATACATTCTGCACCAGCCCTTAAAAATGTCGTTTGTATTCTTACTTCCGCCCATTGAAAATGCAAGCGGGGCAAAGAACGTCAAAACAGAAGTTACAACATACCTTTCTCCTATCTCAAACAAGAGCTTTATATATTGAAAAATCAAAATAAATCCGACAACAATTACAATCAGCCATTTGACGCTCGAACCTATACTGAACATACTTTGGTCAGGTATAGCGAGACTTAATTCAGACGGTATCTGTAATAGCTCAATAACTCTGCCCGTTATGCTCATAGCCATATTGCAAATTTGTCTTGACGCAAGCAGTAAAAATGAAAATACAAATGTTCTGCAAAATATATGCTTCGGGTCCTCACTTTCAAAGCCTGCGCCGGACATCATCACCTTTAATGATTGGAATACCATATTTGCTATCAACAGCCCCCATCCAAGAGCAAGAATAATATTTGTAATATCCTTGATAACGGGCGCTGTCTTTTCAAAGTATGTCATATCCATACTCATAACACCGACTAATTCCTTTGCCGCATACTCCATAATGCTGACTACCATTTCATATATCCATTCAATAAGCCCTTTCATTATTGGTTCCAGCAATGGCATCACTCCTTTCTTTTTTCAAATTCTTCTGACTTACTGTATTGTTGCCAAACCTGCCAATAGAGGTCTGACATACGCTAAAAATGCACCTATGCCGTTGATAATAGCCCACGCAATCCAAATGCGTTTGAGCCAATCTACGCTCTGGTCTACTTTCTGCTGATTATTGGACAGCTTCATTCCAACTACACATACAGTTGTCATTAACGCTGCTAAAACTGTACTTATACCCGCTATCTTGTTATATACATCGACAATAATACGATTTGCAACCTCCCACATATCCTCTGCGTATGCGTTTATTGCAAAGCAAAAAACAAAATAAATGACAAGCGGAACAGTGTTTTTCAGTATTCTTTTAAGTTTTAGCTTCATCCGCTAACCCCCTCCCAAAAATATTACGGCTTTAAATATGATGTACCCAATACAGAATACAAAGGCAAGCGGAACGCTCTTCTCAGACCTTACATACCCCATAATAACCGCCGTTATAGTCGTTGGAATAAGAGCCTGCGACAACTCATAAAGTCCAAGATACGCTCCAACCGCTGAAAGAAACTTAACATCACCTCCCTTTATACCGTCATATTTTAAGGCAATAAAAAATAACGGGAGTGTTAAGAGAAACAGTCCCGTTACCTTGTCAAATACAGACGCATTGCTAAATAGAGATAACACGTATATACCAAGTATTACACTGTTTTTTATCTCGCGTCTTGTATAATCCGTATATGCCGCATATAAAAGCAGGATTAAAAATATCATTAGTCTGCGCCGCTGAAATCATCCTCGTACATATCGCCATTTATGGTGATAGTCTTGGATAACTTCTTACAAAATTCTATATTGCCGACACCGCCGCCGGAAATATATATCTCAAAGCTATGGTTTGCAGGTTCTTCCTTTGTCCCTGCAAGCGCAACATCGGTATATATCTTTCTTGCTCCTGTCTCTGATACAGGGCTTTTCGGAAGCTGAAAGCTCTTTCCGTTTTTCTCCATACTAATTGAATTTGACTGCGTACCGAGCCTGTTTGTCATACTCCATGGAATATATACCGTTGCCTTTGTTGGGTCTTTTACGCTATTTGTGGCGCTACGGCTGTTACCCCAGCTTGAACAATAATTACCGTCATTGTCAATAAGTTTTGTGTTTACATTATAATTGACCTTTGTTTCAAAACCATAACCTGATTTAAGAATATTTGGTGTAACCGTTGCATCCGCACTCAAAGTCGCTTTATAAGTAAAGGTATGATGGCACGTTCTGTATCGTGGAGTACCGTCACTGTATGAACCATTGCGTACTCTATGCGAGTCTGTTTCAGTCCATTCTATTTCACCGTCACATTCTCCCGATGGCTTTACAATATCACTGCTGCCGCCAGTGCCGCTTGTTGACGGCGGCGGCTTAGTACCGTCTTTAGGATAGCACTTTATATTCAGATATTTAATAGGGTATGTCCCGTCAAGCCCCACAACAACAGGCTTTTCCTCGCCTGTACCTTCAATATCGCTGTTCGGGAGCTGTACACTCCAGCCGCCGTAATCATATCCGTCAATATCTTTCGGAGTATATGAAATGACGGTCTTTTTATCGCGCACGACCTGCTCGCCTTTGATGGTTTCCTCGCTCATAATACGTCCTGCTTCACTGTCCCAGTACCGTACTCTAAGCTCTGTGTCTACATACGGATAATACTCAATATTCAGATTTTTAACAGGAACCCAAGGGGCAAGTTCAATATCAACATCCCGAACATCACCTGTGTACTGAATATCTCCGTCCTCTGTCTGAACATTCCAGCCGCTGTATTCGTAACCTTCCCAATCAGTAATATGGATATTTGTCTTTACGGTCCGGTCGCCTATCATTTCGCCCAAATTACGCTGTTCTTCATAAAACACCTTATTATTCGGAACATCCCAATACTTCACGTTTACCTTTGCTTCGGGCGACGTACTTACAATTACTCTGGCAGTTGCAAAGTACCAATACATTCCCTGCGGAAACCATTTATTTTTTCCTATTGTCTGATGATTTCCGTTACTCGACCAAGGATCAAGCGAGCCTACTTTCACAGGCAAATTGCTTTTAACACACAGGAAAAACGCTGTTTCGCCCGGCTCCGTCAGCTCAAATCTTGCAGACTCCAATATGTTATAGTTGTATTCCTTAAAATGCTCACCCAATGTACCGTAATACTGAAAATCCCACGTCTTTATTCCGCTTCCGTCTGTCGAATCACTAAAATCCTCAAAGACAATAGTATCGCCAACATAGCACTGAATTGTAGGATACTCAGCATACAAGTCATTGTCCGAATAGCTCATGATTTCATCTTTTACTTCGCCATTCCTAAGACGGATAATCTTAAATTTTGCTATCGGCTTTGCTGCCATTTCTCCATATTGATTCCAAACAGGTTGATCTCTGTAATCATCAGACGCATATTCATTACACACATCCGCGCTTACTGGAAAGATATTTGCGTATAGAAAAACGGCTGTCATTGTGACAGCCGTTAAAGCTTTTCGTATATTCATTTACCATACCTCCTACTGTTTTGCAGGATACGGATACTTAAAGGTTTCCGTATAGTGATATTCCCTAATCTCACCACTGCATAAACGCTTAACGCTCAATGTAAACTCCAATGGCATTCCGTCCTTTAATTCGAGTTTTTCCTTGTTTTCAAGTGTAGTGTAATACTTTGAGCTGACACTGAATATCTCATCACCGTTTTTCTTTGCATTTCTCCACGAATTGATATTATGCGTTTCCCAGTCAAGTATTGCACCCATATTGATGTCAATTACATTGAATTCTGTGGGATTTGTAAATTCTATCTTAAATTGATAGTTATTACAATCCGAATAATCTCTGACATTATCCATTGTAATCCAAAACAGCTTGCCCTCAAATTCATGTTCGGGGAAATGCACTGTCAGCTCAGGTTCGGGGAATGCCACAGGCTCGGGCGGTGATGTTATCGTTACTGTATATGTACTCTCATCCCAGTCCACATCGCAATTCAACATTTCTGCTACGAATCTCAAGGGTACGAATGTTCTGTCCTCTGTTATCCTCGTTGATACGTCGAACGCATACATAACTCCGTTTAAAGTTGCTTTAGACGAAAGAATATGAGTGATTATCGTATCCCTGCCCTTCACAATGGTTACTTCCTTTTCATCTCCGTTCCATGCTACATCAGCGCCCATTGCCTCACTGATAAATCTTATAGGAACGAGTGTTCTGTCCTTATACAGATACGGCTTTGCGTCAGGGAAATCTATTTTATTCCCGTCAAGCGTTACCGTAATATCCGGTGTTTCCTCTGCTGCAACATAATTTACGCTTAAAGTTGAAAGCATCATAATTGTCAGCAATATTGTTAAAATTCTTTTCATTGTCTTTTCCTCCTTTTCAAATTGTTTTTTAATATAAATAGCGCTATCTTTAATTTAGTTATATCAGCACTTAATACCAATGTCAAGAACTATTTACAAATATGTACTTCCGTAAAAATGAAACCGCATACCTATGCGATTTTCGGGCATTTGGGGGACAAAACTTTTTTTAAATTTGTTCTTCCGTATTTTTAATCCATACGAAAATTCGTTGAGGATATATTAAATGGTATCTCAATTTCTCCGATTAAAAATGAGAATAAGCTCCTTGCCGACGCATGCCCCTTTACAGTAAATACAGCCGGATTGATCGTACCGTTTACACTGGTGAAATTCAGCCTGTATATAAATTTCCCGTCCTTGTATTTCCTGTTATAGCTGTCTAAGCCCATATCATCACCGAGAAATTTATAGAACTTGTTTTTTGCAAGACCAACATTGAGGTTTACTATCTTATCCTGTCTGTATGAATCACCCATGGCATACTCAACAGCACAGTTGACTGTCCTTTGCAAATGCGTTTCTATCTCCTGCTGCATAATATGGACTCTGTAAAATTCACCCACTGTTACAATAAATGTTATCATAAAGAATACAAGTATCATAACTAATAACAAACCGCTGCCCTTTTTTCTCTTACATAACTTTTCCTTTATTTTTACCAACTAACACCGCCTCCCAAAGTTATAGTCATTACATACGCAGCTGTCAGAACAGGGATAAGCGGCAAGCGCCTGTCCCTGTCAGACTTGCATACAGCAAGCCACGCATACATTACTCCGCTTAGCGCAAACATTGAAAATGAGAATATAACCAAATTCCGCGCGCCTACTGCAAGATATATCAGATATATCACATCAAAATCGGCTTCTCCTACCCATTTTTGCAAACTTCTTGCCATTAAGCATATAACGCCGTAGATTGCCGATGATATGATTACATATCCGATAATATCCGCTTTTATAATAATTTTTGATGCAATACAGAGAGCAAATACAACCGCTGTCCCTGCATACAAAAGCCACGCGGGAATTTCCCTGTACTTAATATCCAATACCGAATAAAATACAAGAATTATGAATGTAACTATGTATGTAATATATATCATTTCCAAAACTTCTCACTCATTCCCGTCATTCTGACCTTCATTGGAATATCAAATCCTATCGGATCGCGTCCCAACGGAGTAAACACATCAAAACGATAGCTTGTTGTGCAAGTCACATCAAACGTGTTGCGTAGCTGTATCTTCTTCTGCGCCGCATTGAAATAGCTTGCGCTCACTGACATATTCGCGCCTGCGCCTATATTAGTACCATTTTTTAGCTGATTGAAAAGCGCATTTGTGTTTGACGTTACCTGCCCCGATATTTCTATCTCACGCACCACGCGTCTGCAAGTATAATTCAAATTCAAATATACGGTAAATATACTGAAAAATGAAACAGCCGTTGCAATCAGCGTAATGAATACAAGCGTCTTTATAATAAGTTCATAGTATGCGCTGCCTTTTTTCTTTAATTTAAGAAATGCAGACATTCGCCTGCTTTTCTTCTGTACTTCTTTTTTCATTGCTTTATATGCCGAAAGCGGACTTTATCTTAGCGATAACACCGTCCCAGACCTCAACAATGGCGTCCTGATAATTCTTCATGAAGAACGCGCCGACAACAACAACGATAAGGATAACGATGAGCCAGCCTGTAATCTGGTCGCCTTCGGTATTCTTGATGACACGCTTAGCATTTCTCACAAAAGCGTCCTTTGCGAGTTTTGTTTTTACAAGTAATTTGTTCATTTTTATCAAATCCTTTCTTTTACATTATTCCGCCCAAAGAATTAAAGAGGTTTACTCCCACAACGTAGAACAGCGTAAATATGCCGATAACTACGATAGGAATAACCATCATTTTAACTCTGCCCGGACGTTTATTTAATTCTCTCTGCATTGTTTCATGCGATAATAACGACATATCGGATAACAAGTGATTTAACGTCGCCTCTTGATTATCACCTCTGTTGACTGCTATAAGCGCTTTGGTTAGGCGTGACATATAGGCGTTGCCAACACGTTTGTCAAAATCCAGCATGGCGCTTTCAAAGTTTCCTGATTTCAAATCAAGAACAAGCACCTCAATATCATATTGAAGCCCTTTACCCGCTATTGTACTATAGCTTTCCAGCAGCTTTATAACGTCCTTTTCCGTTTTAAGCCCCTGTACAATAGCGCGTATAAACTTAGGCAGTTCGCTTTCTATAAGCTCATCTTTTTCTTTAAGCCTGTCGTTGACTTCCCCAAAAAAATGAAAATACACTATTATTGCCAAGATACATACCACTACCATAATAGACGGCATTACCGCAACCACCGCCAATGTGCCTATAATAGCTGTCCCTGCCGCCATTACAACAGCACGGGCATAATATTCTTTCGGTGTAAAGATAATCCCCGCTCGCTCCAGCTTTATTTTCATTCTCCGTTCCTTGAAATCATCAAGACGGATAAACGGAGCGGCAAGCTTCATGACGGGTAGAAGCAAACGCTGATTAAGCGTTTCCGTCATTTTCGTCTTGCCTGCAACACCTCGTAGTCTTTGCGTAGCGCTGTACGGCGGCAGCTTCAGCACACTGCTCAAAATACTGAATATCCCCGCTGAAATTAAAATAAAAATTATTATTGTCATATTAAATTCTCCTCCCATTACAGCGGTTTGTTTATCCTTAATGTGAGAAAAGCCGATATAATTGTAAGCACAAGCATCAAAACTATAAGGAGCTTTCCAACAAAGGTATTTATAAGAATATTGAACCATTCAGCATTTGAAAAACGTAGTATTGGTATTATAGAAAATGCCAAGATGATAGACATAAAGTATTCCTTCCAAACATTTATCATCACGGTATCAGCCTCTATCTGTAATTTTTTTGCGTCATTCATACCGTCAATGACCGCAGGAAGCACAAATCTCATATCACCTGACTTTTCCTGTGATAATACCAGAATATCAATCCATTCCGAGAAGTATTTATTTTTGATTTTAAGCTCTAATTTCCTCAAACCTCTGCGTATATTACTGTCTATCAGCGTTACATCAGTGATAAACTCCGCAAACGGTCTTTGCACATCAAGCTTTGACAGGTTTTCATTGACAGCCTTTATAATATCGTTACAGCTTATATAGCTGTTAGTTATAAGGCTCAGCGTATTTTCCAAAAGCTCGTCTTGATTTCGTTTGTACCATCTTGATTTAATCTTGAGGAATATATACGGAACAGGAATTAAGGCAAGTCCCGTTACTAAGGCTAAACCTGTATCGGTAAATAGCATTTTTCCTATTCCTATCCCTGCCGCACAGGATACGGCGAGCATTGCGGCAAATGTTTTCATATTGCTGCCACCCATTGCAACCGTATTCTGTACAGTTGTAATAATTCGGTCTTTCAATGCCAGCTTGCTGAATCGTTCATCAACATTACGGAATTTCTCCTCCTGTACCTGCTTTGACAGTGAAATATATGACTTTCTCCTGAACGGATTTATTCCGGTAAATAAAAATGCGCCCGTCAGTAGGAGCGCGAATATCATAATCAATATTATATTTTGCAATCTTAAAAACCTCCATTACATAAATTGTTTTATTGCGTCCTCGCTTGCGCCGCCATAGCGTAAGCGGTGCAAAAGTCCATCGGACATTTTGCTTATCTTCTTATGATGACCGATTACTTTTTCAATCCGTCCGTCAGTGCCGTATATATTTTTCTCAATCTCATACTTATATAAAGTATTTCCTACTACTTTACCGTCTTTTATCCCTGTACCCTCAAAAATCTCATCATACACACGCCGCCCATCAGGAAGCTGTCTTTTGAACAGTACCACAGGAATAGCCTCCAGAATAAATTCAAGGATTTTACTCTCAGATAACTGCAAGCCCGTAGCAACACACATTGAAAGAATACGGTTATACGCATCTACCGCTGAATTTGCATGGAGCGTGGATATAATGACGTGTCCCGTTCTGCCCGCTTCAACCGCCGTCATAGCCTCCGCGCCGCGCATTTCTGCGGGAATAATCGCATATGGATGAAAACGCAAGGCTTCCTTTAACAAATCGTCCATTGTTATGGGATTGGGCGCATCTTTAGTGAGCGTCTGAACAACCCTGTTTGTCATTCTTCCGTTCTCATACTGAGCGATATTCAGCTCTCTTGTATCCTCAATCGTGTATATTCTCTTCCTTTTATCAAGACACGAAATCAGATACGCAAGGTCTGTTGTTTTACCGCTGCCCGTACTTCCCGCAATCGCAAGCGATACGCCGTTATTGATACACACAGGCAAAAACTCTAATTCCTCCGGCGTTGCGCTGCCATACTCAATCATCAGCCTGCGTGTTATGACATTTTCCTTTTGCCGCCTGATTGATGCCACTCCGCCTGTTTTACTGTCAACACAAGGCGGAATAAGCGCCGATATTCTTACACCCTCACCTATAAAGCTATCCACTTTAGGGTTAGAACCGTCAATGATAGAGCCGCCGAGCCATACCATCTTCTTGATTTTATCCATACAATCGTCAGGAGAAACAAAAGTTTCCTCTAAAAGCTCCACTTTATCGGGATAGATAACCTCAATACAATTCCATGCGTTGATATTTACTTCTTCCACATCCTCGTTTTGAAGATATTTTGTGAGTATTCCGAACCCCGCCATATCTTCATATATCCTGTCAGCAAGCATAGAAATATTTTTACATTCCTCTACCGACATCTTGTTCTGGTTAAGATAGCGGATTATGAGGTTTTTCAGCTTATCGCCCGCCGACGGAGAATATATAACGTCTATCAATTCAGCCGAATGATTTTTTGATATGATATGCCGTATCTTATCCAGCACGTCCTTGTATTCCATTGTCTGCTGATTGGAAGTGTCCGAGGTGGTATTGACATTTACCTTATATATTAAATCGTTTATGTTGAATACGTCCATATTACTGTCCTCCTCCCAATATTACCGAGCTTGTCAGCGCTTTCATACCTGATATGTACTCGCGTTCCTGCTTCAAGTCGTGGAATACGATAGCCTGTCCTGTGTTAGCGTAGATATTCGCGTTTCCCACATACCCAAGCTCAAAGTCAAAAGACAGAGCGATGCTTGATTTATATGCTGATAAATCGCACGACTTATCGTGAGCGTTTAGAATATGTGCTGTCTTATATGACACATTCAGTAAATCAATTATATTCATCATATTTTCATTCCA
This sequence comes from uncultured Clostridia bacterium, assembly GCA_910585795.1. Taxonomy (GTDB): domain Bacteria; phylum Bacillota; class Clostridia; order UBA1381; family UBA1381; genus Hominilimicola. Next base: position 27,861 of record CAJUFV010000072.1, read on the forward strand.
CAAACAGTCCTTTACAGACGGGCGGTGAACGACAAGCAGCTTGTCAGCCTCAGTCATTCCTATGCTTGATATGGGATTATTTAATTCAGCGTTTCCATCTATAATGATGTAATCAAAAAGCATCGTACTGTCTTTGAACATATTTCTTACGCTTTCTTCCGTTAATGCTGTAAGCTCCATAGCATTAAATTTGTCAGGAACAGACAGCACAAACACCGATGTTTTCCCTGCCTGCACAAACATACCCTTGACTTTACCATTCATGAGGACTTGGCATAAGCCCTTGCTTTCAGGAATATTACAACCGCAAATTGTTTGTAATTCTCCATAATATAAATTAGAAGAAATGATGCCTACTAAAAAATTACGCTGTGCAAGCGAAAACGCAAGATTAACCGCTGTTGTGGTCTTGCCGCTCCCGTTCGCGCCCCAGACCGCTATAATTTTTGCGTTCATTAAGCCACACCTCTGCTTTCAAGTATAATGTGGAGTTTACCGGAATACTCAGCGCTTATAAGCTTCGCCGCCTGCTCTTCCGTTGCTATAAGCGTTACGTTCGCGGCAATTTCGTCCTCTTTATTCTCGCTCCCCTGCACATTTTCCAGATTTTGAGCGTCCTCGTTTTCCACACTGTAAATCTCTATACCTTTGAGAGAATTGTCAATTACAACATTATTGTCCGCAAAATATGCGACTGTTACCCTGTCTCCGGCTTTAAGCTGATTTGCCACGCTTGCGGCATTGCTCGGAACGCTCACGGCAATAAGACGTTTTCCCTCTGATACCGCCTTATCAAAGCGTTCATCTGAAACATAATCCGCAAACCTTGACGCGTACAAATAATCGTCCGCTGTCATACTAACCTTCGCATACTTACCTATGAGGTCATCGGGATTTTTGATAACCGACTCAGGCAGACCATAGCTGCCTACCTCAACGGATTTCAGCATTTCACCCTCAATCCTTGTCCCTGCTGTAATATCCGACTGCAATCGGCATATCATAATCGTCTTTTCTTTCTGCTTATACATTCCCGGCAGAACCAGAAACGCAAGAATGGCGGCTATTACAATACATATACCGCCAACAATAAGCTTATTTTCCAATAACTTTTTCAATATTTATCACTCCTACTCCAATAAAAATAGCCTTGCGATTTCCTCCGCAAAGCTCTGACTGTTACGGTTAAACTGATTGACCGCATATTTCTGCAATGACTTCGGCGGCTCTGTATCAAACAGAAAAATATATGAATTTGATATTTGCCCCGCCCACTGTTCATCTGTTAAAAAGTATTCGCATTTCTTTATATGCCAAGCGTCCGACAGTGACATTACAATTTGCAAAGATGACTTTTTCAGAAATTCTATATTCCTGTAATCGTAACCGTCTGAAAAACCGCTATATTTCCCGCCGCTGCTTATTCTATATGGCGTTCCAAGGTCAATAAGAATAACGTCATAGTCTTTTTCAAATTCGGATATGTCAAATGAACTTACATCTCTGTACTGCGCCTGTCCGCTTATATATTTGAACTCATCGCCGCCCGAAAGATTAAAGGCTATTACTCTTTTACCATTCCCTGCAAGATATTCGGCAAGGCTTGCCGTCATATTTGTAATGCCCGCGCCATGCGTTGTACCAAAAAGGGAAATAACCGAGCTTTTGTCCGCTGACCTATGCTGTAATACTTTTTTCTTTTTCGGTTTAATATCCATGGCAGGCGGTTTCTCTCGCTTAGGCTTTTCAGGCTTTTTTCTTTTTTGTTTTATCTCCGGCTTTGTGACAGTTTCAACTGCATCAGATGTTTTCGCCGGAATTTCCACAGGTTTCTCTATGGGCTTTGATATTTCGGCAGGTATTTCCTCTTTTATTTCCTGCTCAACCGTCAGCCTGCCCTTATTCATAATAGACAGAATTTCAAGTTTATCCAAACCCTTGCCTTCAAAGATAATATCCTCAATATTATATCTTTTACGATAACCGTCAAGCTGAGACTGCACATACTGTTTTCTTAACCCGCTTATGATAGGCACAATACGCGCGGTCTTTGAAACACTTCTGATTTCTGCAAGATGTGCGTCAGTATTTTTGATTTCCGAAAGGTTTACCAAAACTACATCGACATTCGGATATTTCTCTATCTCCATCATAAGCATTACCGTGTTTGCACAATCATCGCAAATGAAAGCCATATCTTGATTTTCTATGTCTTTCTTTAACTCATCTTGGATAGCCTGACTATAAAATGCGCTTATAACGCTTATCATTGCAGCATCACTTCCCTGAGATACTGAAACGGGAGCAGACTGTCATTCTCCAGTTTTTCATATACTTTCAAGGCATTTTCAAGAGCCTTTTCAGTGTCGCGCTTATCATGCTTATAAAATGCGTGAAGAAGTACAATATTATCGTCCCTCTCACAGAATATAATGCGCACAATCTTTTTTGATACCTTTATCCGAAATTCATAGAACATTCTATACCGTTCTATAATAAAATGTTTTATGTGCGGCTCACACAGTATTCGATTTTCCAACACCAGCATATTAAGCTGATACTTAAATTTCTTTTTGATTTTATCATCTGAATGCTTTAAGAAATCAAGAACCTGCGAAACTCCGCTCTCATCACAATATGTAAAAATTTGCTTCAATAAATTCACCACACTTTTCTAACTTTTTAATTTTGAGTACAAAAAAACGAGGGACTTATATATGTAAAAGCTCCCCGTTCTCTGTTATTATTTTATCCACCTTTTCTTCCACCTTGTTAAACGGCACACCGTACCTAAATCCATGCGATACCAGATTAGGCACGCACGATAATATTTTCAACTCCTCCCATAATTCAGGATACTGAAACTTTAAATGTGCAAGCTCATTGTATGACTGATTGGGACAGAACCAACACCCATTACGCCTTGCAAATTTATATATTGGAGATAACAGTCCATAATTCTTGCAAATCTCGTATGCCATTTCCTCCGTACAGTTATATTCATACAATAAAGACTGCTTATTATCTGTCAGACGTTCTAAGCGTTTAGGTTCGTCTGCCGCTATGCCCACATACTCTATATACTCGCCCTCAATATTTTTGCGGTATTGTCGTATAGGCTTCATTTTCAATCGGTCATTCCCTGCACATCTGCCGCCTATAAGCCAACCGCTATGTTTACCATTGTTTTCTTCCGTTTTTGACCTTGTAATTGTATGAAAAAATAAGTCCATATAGTCACGATCAGCACGAAGTATTTTTACCTTATACCCCCATTCCTCAAATATCGGTATTGCGGTATTTCTGATAAAATCAATATGTTCAGGCAATTCACCCGATATATTCCTGCTTTTATCAAACATAACCTCGCAGAATATTATCTCCGTAATCGGCAACTGATGTATATGCGCGAGAATGATTGAGGCTGTCGAATCTTTTCCTCCAGACCAGAAGCACAGTGTTTTCATTACCCACCGCCTTTCTTGTCCGGCACTTTGTTATCTTCAAGATAACCTATAAGCAGTTTTTCAAGCCGTTCAAACATATCCTGTTCGCTTTTAAAGTTGACAACATACTTCTTTACAAAAAAGTCTGCATACCGTTCCGGTTTCTCTTTCGGCTTATTTAGCTCTGCTGTTATCTGTTCAATAATTTCTTCTGTAAGGTTATGAGTGTGTTTTTTCATTTCCTTAATGTACTTATTATTCAATACAGCCTTTTCATTCTCAAAGAAATATTGATATATTATGACCTGCCGCTTCTTAGGA
>CAJUFV010000073.1 GCA_910585795.1 uncultured Clostridia bacterium
AACTCTGTTTTTTTACTGGATTTTATTGTATAATAAAAATAAGTAATATTTTTATAGGTAAAAACAGAAACGGAGATGGAAAAAATGTCTGTTAATAGAGTTTCGGTAACAATAAATTCCAGGGGATATACGGTGGTGGCTGAAGAAAGTGTTGAATATATAGAACGTCTGGCAAATCATATCAATGAAAAGGTTGAAAGCGTAATTAAAGGCGGTCAGAATATAATAGGTGAGAGACCTGTCGTGCTTGCCGCGCTGAATATATGTGATGAATATTTTAAAGCTGTTGAGGATAGTAATTTTTTGAAAGAGGAGCTTGAGCGTCTTAACGAAAAAAATATTATATTGCAGCATACATTAAATGATTTGCATAAAGAGATTAGCGATACAAGCACGGCACAGATTTCAATTGATGAAACAAATAAGGACGCTTCGGAAAAAAGCGGAGCGCTTAAAGAGGCGCGTGATAAGATAAAAGCTCTGGAAGGACAGATAAAAGGTCTTGAAAATAAAATAAAATCAATGCAAGGGCAGAATTCAGTACGGAATAATAATTCGTCAAATACGCAGAAACAGGGTAAACGAGGATGAGTATGGAGCTTCTATCTCCTGCGGGTAACGCCGCGGCTTTAGGTGCCGCGGTGCAGTCCGGAGCTGACGCGGTATATCTTGGAGGAAGTGAATTTGGGGCTAGACACAGCGCGGAAAACTTTTCGCTTGATGAAATAAAGCGATGGACAGATTATTGTCATCTGTACGGAGTACAGGTGCATGTCACTGTGAATACGCTTGTTAAAGAAAAGGAATTAACTCGTTTGCAGGAATATGTAAAAGGGCTAAGCTTTGCGGGGGTGGATGCCTTGATTATTCAGGATATTGGAGCGGCTGAAATTATAAAAAATACCATTCCGGATATGACGCTTCACGCAAGCACTCAAATGACAGTTACAAGTCTTGAGGGCGTAAAATATCTGGAGGATATAGGATTTGAGCGTGTTGTTCTTGCAAGAGAACTTTCGTCTGAAGAAATTGCGTATATTTGCAAAAATACTGACGCCGAAATTGAGGTGTTTGTGCATGGTGCTGTTTGTATGTGCTATTCAGGTCAGTGTCTGATGTCAAGTGTTATTGGAGGACGAAGCGGGAACAGAGGAAGATGCGCGCAGCCTTGCCGTCTGCCCTATGAGCTTTTGGAAAATGGTAAAAATATTAGCAGCGGGTATCTGCTGAGCCCCAAGGACTTGGCTCTTGTGAATGAATTAAAGAGTCTAAATGAAATGGGAGTAACATCGCTGAAAATTGAAGGACGGCTAAAGAGAGCGGAATATGTTTCGGCCGTTGTGGGTATATACAGAAAGTATCTGGATACATTAGGAGTCGCTTCCCAAAAAGATATGAATGAGCTTCTGGACGCGTTTTCCCGTACAGGCTTCACAGACGGTTATTTTAAAAATAACCTCGGTAAAAATATGATGAGTTATGATATTCCGGGGAATAGCTCGGAAAATAAATTTTCCGAAGCGGCAAAACAGCGCGCGGCAGACAATGCGAATATAAGAAAAATACCTGTTAATATAGCGGGTGTACTAAAAACGGACTCACCTCTGGAAGTAACAATGTATGATGATGATGGTAACTGCGCGTATGCGGTGGGAACATTAAAACCGGAAGCGGCATTGAATAAACCTTTGGACGAAAAACGTCTTTGTGAACAGCTTTTAAAGCTTGGAGCAACCCCTTTTAAATGCGGAGAAATATCCGTATCTGTTGACGAGGGGATTATTCTTTCCGTAAAAGAAATTAACGCTGTACGAAGAAAGGCATGTGAAGAGCTGATAGCCGCGCGTCAGAAGCGTGAAAATGGACGTGTTACTGACTATGCGATTCCGGTGCGGAAAAGAAAAAATAATGACGATATTATGCTTACTGCCGAGGTGATGACAGCTGAACAATTTGAGGCGGCAGTAAAAAACGGAATAAAACGTATATACGTATCTGGAGACATAATAGGACTGTTAAAAAGTGACGGATTGTTTCAAAACGCAGAGAAATATGGCGTAGAAATAGTAACAAAACTTTCAGATATTTTTTGTGTAGAAGATGTACAGACAAAATCTGTTATGGTTTCCGCACCGGCGTCGGCGTATAAATATAGAAATAAGGATGTTTACGGAGATTTCAGACTGAATATTTTTAATTCAGAAACAGCGCGGCATTTTTCGTATATGAAATCTGTTACGGTTTCTCCAGAGCTTAATTTGAGTGAAATACAGGAGCTTTGCGAAAATACATCTTCGCGGCTGGAGGTTATAGGTTACGGATATCTGACGTTAATGATTATGCGTAATTGTCCTGTGAAATCCAAGGGTAAATGTCAGAAAGGCAAAATGATATATAAGTTAAGGGACAGAAAAAAACAGGAATTTCAGCTTGTATGCGGTAAGGGATGCAGGGTGCGGCTTCTTAACTCAAAGCCTGTTTATATGGCGGATAAAATCACTGATTTAATGGAATTAAAAATAAATAGCATCAGATTGATATTTACTGTTGAAAATTTTTCACAATGTGGTAAAATAATAGATATATACAGGCGTGCGCTTGATGGTGAAAGTGTTGATTCAATGCCGGACAATTCGTATACAAGAGGGCATTTTTACAGAGGCGTGCTGTAAAACAGACGGTATGTCTTTTCAGACATTTTTGTGAAAGGATTTAATTATTACAAATATGATGGAATTTATACTTGCGTCCGCGTCGCCGCGGAGAAAAGAACTTCTTGAAGTGATGGGACTTGATTTTAATGTTGTAGTTTCAGCAGCTGATGAGGATAGTATCTTAAAGGATATACCTGTAGGACTGTATGTACAGGAGCTTGCTCTGTTAAAAGCGGGAGATGTGGCAAAAAAACTGCTGCGCCGTAAAAACTCAATTATAATTTCCGCGGATACGGTAGTTACACTTGACGGAAAAATACTTGGTAAGCCTAAAGATGAAAAATCAGCTTATGAAATGCTGAAAAATCTTTCGGGGCGCGGGCATGAGGTATATACAGGATACTGCGTAATGCGTATAGCTGACGGAAAAGTAGTGTGTAACAGTGTAAAAACAAGGGTACACTTTAAAGAGCTGGATGATGAGAAAATTAATTCATATATAAGCTCCGGCGAACCAATGGATAAGGCTGGAGCATATGGAATACAGGGAAAAGGAGCACTGCTTATAAGCAGGATAGACGGCGATTATTTCAATGTGGTAGGTCTGCCGGTAAGCGCGCTTGCGGATACGCTCGAAAGAGAATTTGAGATTAATGTTTTATAAAGGAGAAGAACGATGGGGATTTTTGCGAAGGATATAGGAATTGACCTTGGAACAGCAAACACTCTTGTATATGCGAGAGGGAAGGGGATAGTTGTACGTGAACCCTCAGTAGTTGCGATAGATAAATATGAAGGAAAGGTTCTTGCGGTTGGAAATGCCGCTAATGATATGATAGGAAGAACTCCTGAAAATATCGTCGCGGTACGTCCGATGAAGGATGGTGTTATTGCTGATTTCGACATAACACAGGCTATGATACGTTCCTTTATCAAGGAAGCGAATGTAAGCAAGGTATTCAAACCCAGAGTTGTTGTCTGTATTCCTTCAGGGATTACTGAGGTTGAAAGAAGAGCCGTTGAGGAAGCGGTTATTCAGGCGGGAGCAAAGGCGGCGGCACTTGTTGAGGAGCCTATGGCGGCGGCGTTGGGAGCTGGACTGCCGGTTAATGAAGCCACAGGGAATATGATTGTTGATATAGGAGGCGGCACAACTGAGGTGGCGGTTATTTCTCTGGGCGGTATTGTGGCGTCAAGGTCAATACGTATTGCCGGTAATGCTCTGGATAGCGCTATAATTAATTATTTAAAAAAAGAGCATCAGATTAATATTGGAGATAAGATGGCCGAGGAAATAAAGCTTTCAATTGCTTCCGCGTATGAGGATGATGAGGAGGCGGTGTATGAGGTGCGCGGACGTGATGTGTCCACGGGATTGCCTAAGACGGCGCAGATAAAGGAAAGTGAAATAAGAGAAGCGATAAGCGAAAATGTGGACGAGATGATTGAGGCAATAAAACTTACGCTTGAAAATACGCCTCCTGAGCTGGCAGCGGATATAATGGAAAGAGGAATAACGCTTACTGGCGGCGGAGCGCTGATAAAAGGTTTGGATAAGCTTATTACGGAGGTTACAAAAATACCAACGCATGTTGCGGAATATCCTCTGGACTGTGTAGTTATCGGAACTGGCAAGGCGCTTGAGAATATTAAGGAACTTATTGAAAGCTCAAAGCAGTAGTTTTATCTGCTTTTATAGCGGGTTTTGGTAAAAGATATTTTTGAAGGGGAATAAAATGTCATCATTTTTCAGAAAAAAAAGCGTACAGATTGCGGCGGTTGTAACCGCTGTTGTAGTATTGATTGCCGCTGTCGCTCATTTTGGCGGCGCGAATCCGGTTTCAGTAACGATGCGTACCGTATTCTCTCCGTTTCAGAATGGAGTCGCATATATTGTCAATAAAATAAAAGGCACAACTGATTTTATACGTGAAATGAAGAGTTACAAGGATGAAAACGAACGTCTTGTAGCTCAAGTGAATGAACTGAAAAAACAGAATAGGGATATAACAAATTATCGTGAAGAAAATGAACGCTTAAAGGAAATGCTTGATTTAAAGGAAAATTTGAGCGGCTATTCAACTGTGTCAGCGTCTGTTATTGCGTATTCTTCGGGATACAGATATGATGAGCTTCAGATAAGCAAAGGCTCTCTTGCTGGAGTCGCAGCAGGCAATGCTGTTATTACTCCTGACGGAGTTGTTGGTAAGGTTACGGAAACGGGACCTACATGGTCTGTGGTTTCTACGATATTAAATCCGGACAACGCAATGGGAGTGAAGGTATCAAGAACGGGTGACGTTGCCGTTGTTGAGGGTGATGACGAGCTTTACGGCGATAATCATTGTAAAATGACATTTATAGATAAGGGCTCAAATCTGATTGTAGGAGACCTGCTTGAAACATCTGGTTCAGGCGGAATATATCCGCCAGGGCTATCGGTGGGAGCTATCCGTGAGGTTAATTCAGACGCAATGGGTAATTTGAATTATGCGACTATTGAGCCGTTGGTGGATTTTGACAAGCTGTATGAGGTACTTGTTATTAACGGCACATATTAAGATTTAGGAGATAGAAATTGAGAAACTTTAAAATATTTCTCTGGATATTCATTGTCTTTATTATCCAGACGGTTATACTTGCGCGTGTGCATATATTGGGAGCGGTTCCATCGCTGATTATGGCATATATGATATGTGTGGTAATGCTTGAAAATGAATTTATAAATGCTGTTACGATAAGTATAATATGTGCCGGAGCAGCGGGAGCGTTGTGCGGAAGAGAATTTGTAATAACAGTGCTCTCCTATGTATACAGCGCGGTAATTGTGTTTGCGTTGAGAAAAAAACCGCTTTATATCGGAAATGCTCCAAAGGCGCTTTTGTGGACTTTTATAGCTTCGGCGGCTATGGAAATAGTGTTTTTTGCCGCGGGACATTTAAGTATAAATACACATATGCTGTTGTATAACGCTTTGCCGACAGCAGTATTTAATACAGTGCTTGCCGCGCTGGTATATCCGGTTTTGAAGGCGGTTATGTATAAGGAAAAGAAGAAAAAGCTGTTGATTATTTAAGGAGAAGGTATAAATGCCAAACAGTAAAGCAAGATTTATTATATTAAAAATACTGCTCGTGATACTGGCGGCTGCTATCGCGTGGCGGCTTTTTGATTTGCAGATTTTGAAGGGCGAGCAATATAATGAGATTGCTAATGACAGACTGACAACAAATATTGTGGAAAAGGCTCCGCGCGGAGAAATACTTGACCGTTACGGCACGCGACTTGTGTCAAATAAGGTGGGGTATTCTGTTGTTATGCAAAAGACAGATATGAAGGATGAGGAGTTTAATGACGTTATAAAAAAGCTGATAGATGTGCTTTATGCGAATCAGTGTGAATTTTATGATGAACTGCCGATAACGTTTGCTCCGTATGTTTTTCAGTTTGAGGATGAAAATGAGGACGGCAGCGTGGAGGATGAACGGAACGCGTGGTTTGCAAGCTATGACGATTTTGATATAAATGAAAATATGACCGCTGACGAGGTGATGCGTGTATTAAAAACGCGTTATAAGATTAGCGATATTTACAGCGAGGATGAGCAAAGACGCATTATTGCAATACGTTCTGCCGCTGAAATAGGAGGACTGTCACAGACTACGTTGTTTACTGTCGCGGAAGATATAAGCGTGGCGGCAGTGACAGAAATCAAAGAGCGTCAGAATGAGTTCAGGGGAATTGCTGTTATAAATGATTATATACGTCAGTATGACCAGCCCGGACTTGCGACCCATATTGTCGGCAGGATTGGCAAAATCAGTCCTTCAGAATATGAGGAAAAGAAGAATCTTGGATATGGCTATAATGATATTATAGGCAAACAGGGGATTGAACAATGGGCTGAGGAATATCTTCGCGGAACAGACGGAACAACAGGAACAACAAAATCGGTAAATGGTAAGGAAATAACAGTATTAAATGATACTGAGCCAGTTCCGGGTAATTATCTTATTCTTACTATTGACGGAGACTTGCAGCGTGTCGCGGAAGAATCGCTAGCGAAAAATATAGAGCGTATTCGTAATTCCAGCGGCGTTAAGCCAAAGGACGGAGCGGACTGTAATGCCGGCGCGGCAGTTGTGATTGATATAAAAACAGGTGACGCGCTGGCAATGGCATCGTGTCCTACCTATGATATGTCAAAATTTGATGAGGATTATAGTAATCTGCTTGCTAATGAAGCAAAACCCATGTGGAACAGAGCTGTGGCGGGTACCTACAGTCCGGGTTCGACCTTTAAGCCGCTGACAGCGATAGCTGCGCTTCAGTCAGGTAATCTTGGATTGAATGAAATTATAGAAGATAAGGGTGTATATAAATTTTATGAGGGATATCAGCCTACCTGCTGGATATGGAATGAGTATAAAATGACTCACGGCAAGCAGAATGTAAGCGCGGCTCTTGAAAATTCATGTAACTTTTTCTTTTATGAGGTGGGAAGACGTATGGGCATTGACGAGCTTGGAAAATATGCTTCAATGTTCGGCTTGGGAGTGTCTACAGGAGTAGAGCTTAATGAAGAAACAGCGGGACATATGGCCAGTCCCGAATATAAAAAACAGGTTGTTCAGAATGTCACTAGTCAGGACTGGTACGGTGGTGATACGCTTCAGGCGGCGATTGGACAGTCATATAGCTTATTTACGCCTGTACAGCTGGCAAATTATGCCGCAACTATTGCTAACGGCGGAACGCGGTATAAGGTTAATCTCATAAAAAGTGTACGTTCTTCAGTTGACGGAAGTATTGTAAGAGAATTTGAGCCTGAGGTTATGGAAAATATTAATATGGACAATGATATTCTGAATGCAGTTAAGCAGGGAATGAAGAAGGTTGCTGATGAAGGAAGCGCCAGCGAGGTGTTCTCAAATTATGGTGTTCAGGTGGGAGGAAAGACAGGTACCGCTCAGCTTGGAGACGGTTCAAATAACGCTGTGTTTATAGCGTACGCGCCGTTTGATGACCCGCAGATAGCGGTATCGGTTGTTCTGGAGCATGGTGTACGCGGAACAAATGCCGCGCAGGTTGCGAAGGATATTTTTGATGAGTATTTTAAGCTTTTATCGGAACAATCGCCACAGCCTTCTGCAGAGGCGCGGCAGAACACAGGCGGATTATTGAGATGATTTTAGAAAGAGGTGAATATATTGGAAAAGGAATTAATAAAGCTGAAAGGAACCATTGACGGTGTAAAGATTTATCTTGACAGCGTGGGAGGAATTTCCGATATAATTACCTCTCTGTATGAAAAGCTGCGTCAATTTCGAAAGTTTTTTGGTGACGGACACTGTAACATTTATTTTGTGGGCAGGGAGCTTACTGCAAGTGATAAAATGCGGCTTGAGGCTGTGGTTTCGGCTATGCTGCCGGAAAGTACTGTGAACTATGGTGAACGTAAAAAACTTCGTGAGGAGAAATATATTGAGCAGACTCTCGAGCTTCCTCAGAATTTAAGCGAGGAGCCGGATGAAAAAGCGGATGACGATAGAGAAAAGTCTTTTCGTGAAATTAAGGAGGTTGTTACAACTAACTTTAAGAGCAGCCGCGCGCGATTTTATGAGGGGATTGTGAAAAGCGGCAAAACGGTTGAATCCGACGGACATCTTATACTTGTAGGCGATGTCGAAGAAGGCGGAAAAATAACTGCTGTAGGAAACGTTGTTATTATGGGAAAGCTTGAAGGAAGCGTAGAAGCCGGATGTATGGGAAACGATAACGCTTATGTGATAGCTATGAAATTTGCTCCGGCAGAGGTCAGAATATCCAAAGCGCAAAGAAAATATACTGACGGAGATTCTTTTGATACGTATTCTCCTGTTAAAGCTTATATGCTGGACGGTATGATTTATACAGAGAAATTTGATGTATTTTCTGATATATAATTTAATATACCTATTTCTCACAATATTATATTGAATAGTATAGAAAATTTTGTATACATTTTCATAAAAAGATGGACAAACGGAAAAATATGTGTTACAATATAACAGGAATGTTTTTTGGACGCTTACACTGCGCAAAGATATACTGAAAGGATTTTCTGTAATGGGAAAGATTATCATAATCGCGTCCGGAAAGGGCGGCACAGGCAAGACTACCACTGCCGCGAATATTGGCGCGGCGCTTGCGTCTAAGGGTAAGCTGGTGGCTCTTGTGGACATGGATATGGGACTTCGCAATCTTGATATTGCGCTTGGCCTGGAAAACAGTATAGTATATGATATTGCTGATGTTATAGATGGTACATGTACGCTTGACGAAGCACTTATTAAAGACAAGAGGTATGAAAACCTGTACTTTATTCCGGCGCCTCAAACACGTGACGCGTCATCACTTGATGCGGGCAATGTTCGTGGTGTATGGGACAGCATAAAGTCGAGATTTGATTATTGTGTAGCGGACGCGCCGGCAGGCGTGGACGGAGGCTTTACATATGCCGCAATGCGCGCGGACTGCGCTGTTATTGTCACTATGCCGGAGATTACCGCGCTTAGAGACGCGGACAGAGCAATATCAGTTCTTGAAGATATGGGAATATCGGATATAAAAGTTATTATTAACCGTATAAGAGCTGATATGATTGACAGGGGAATAATGATGAATATGGATGACTGTGTGGATATGCTTCAGGTACCTGTACTGGGAATAGTACCTGATGACGAAGAGCTTGTAATGTCTGCGCTTAAAGGGAATCTCGCAGTATCTGATGAAAATTCAAAGGCAGGCAGGGCATTTTTGAATATAACCTCAAGGATTTTAGGAGAGGAAGTGCCCGTTATGGATTTTGATGAAAAGGAAGGCTTTTTTAAACGTATGAAAAAGCTGTTTACAAAGTAAAATATTGGGTTGAAAAAAGCACAAAAGGAGGTATTTTCATGAATATCGCACTGATAGCGCATGATAAAAAAAAGGAATTAATGGTACAGTTTTGTATAGCTTATTCGGGTATACTTTCGCGGCATTCGTTGTATGCGACCGGAACGACAGGTAAAATGATAATTGAAAATACCGGACTTAATGTATATAGATTTTTGTCAGGACCTCAGGGGGGAGACCAGCAGATAGGAGCAAGAATTGCTTATAATGAGATTGACCTTGTTCTTTTTTTCCGTGACCCGCTGAATGCTGAGAGCTATGAGCCAGACGTGTTTTCTCTTCTGCGGCTGTGTGATATGCATAATATACCGATTGCAACTAATTCGGCTACAGCCGAGGTGCTTATACATGGTCTTGAGCGCGGCGACCTTGACTGGCGTGATATTGTTAATCCGAAAAACTGATGTGAATTATTAAAGAGACGCTTCAAAAATGAAGCGTCTCTTTTCTGTGCGCTGTTATTCAATGATAAGCGTGATGACAATATGTCTGCAATTTAAATATTATTTTCTTCACAATATAAAGCCTCGTATTGCTGCTGAATTTCTTTTAACTTATCAATTAATGCGGAAAGCTACAAATATAAATTAAAATATAATTCTTTATAGTCCATGACAACACTCTCTCCTTTTCCATTTTATGACAATATTATGCACTATAAGGGTATAATTGTCAACCTTTAATAGCTCGTTTGAGAGCTAAAAGAGTGTAATATAATACACTATAAGGTGTTTAATATGAAAAATGAATTAAATTTTGCAATAGGAAATAGAGTAAGAAAAATGAGAGAATATTTTGGATACACACGTGAACAATTAGCTGAGAAGGTCGATATATCTATAAGATTTTTAACAGATATTGAATATGGTTCAAAAGGTATGTCTTTTTCTACATTGATAAGAATGTGTGAAGCTCTTCATGTTACAACTGATTATATTTTACTTGGCAGAGAAGAATATACAGATAATTCAAAAATCGTAGACGCGTTTAAAACTGTGGATGAAAAATATATAAGCGGCGCGGAGGAATTACTTAAAACATTTATTAAAGCTCTTGACGCGTAAAGGCGTGTTTTTATTATCAGCATATGCAAATAGTGCTGTTACAGAGGCAAACAATTACTTTTATATTTGTAACTACTTGATTTGAGAGATTAAGTAGTTTTTTTGTTAGAATAAAAAAATTATTAATACTGCTGATTAACAGTTGAAATATAAGGAAGAATATTGTATAATGGTATAAAATAGGTGGGAGGTTCACAATTTTTAAATTCGGAAAGGAATTTAACGCGTATGACGCGTTAAGAATATGTACATGAATAATAAGGTTTCCATAGTAAAATGTGAACAATATTCTGATGCGCTTGAGTCGGTAGAAAAAGCCGTATCGCTTATAGGCGGAATTGAAAGGTTTATAAAAAAAGGTGATAAGGTTGTTATAAAGCCTAATCTTGTTTCAAAGAAAAAGCCTGACGAAGCAGTTACTACAAATCCTGAATTTCTTCATGCGGTAATAGTTTTAGCGGAGAAGGCCGGAGGTATTGTGACTATAGCGGAAAGTCCGGGAGGACCGTATAATATTGCCGCGCTAAAGGGTATATATAATATATGCGGAATAAATAAAGCGATTGAGGGGACGAACGCGAAGTTGAATTTTGATACGGAATTTACGGAAGTAAATTATCCGGAAGGAAAAACCGTGAAAAATATCCCTATAATTAATCCGATAATTGACGCTGATGTAATAATTTCACTGCCGAAGCTAAAAACGCATGCTATGACAAGTTATACCGGCGCTGTGAAAAATCTATTCGGAACTATTCCAGGAACGTATAAAGCGGAATTGCATTTTCGCCTGAATGAGCGCCGAGCGTTTTGCTCAATGTTGGTTGACCTGCATGAATGCGTAAAGCCTGCTCTTTCAATCATGGACGCTGTATGGGGCATGGAGGGCAACGGCCCGACTGCGGGACAGAATCGGTATATCGGTCTTGTTATGGCGTCTGAAAATTCGCATGCTTTGGATATGGCGGCATGTCATTTAATAGATTATACTCCTGATGAAGTGGATACTGTACGCGAAGCTGTAGAAAGAGGACTTGTCGTACCAAATGCGGCGGAGCTGGAAATTATCGGTGAAAGTCTTGACAGTAGTCTTATTATAAAGGATTTTCTGAAGCCGGAAAGCCATTTTAATCTTTTAAAATTGATTTCTTTGCCCGCGTCTTTGAATGCTCGTCTTACAAATGCTCTTGCGTCAAAGCCGAAAATGGATTACAGCATGTGTGTAAGCTGTGGTGAATGCGCAAGATGCTGTCCGCCAAAGGCTATTGACATGAGTTTAGGCAAGCCTGTTATAGACGAAAAGAAGTGTATAAAATGCTTCTGCTGTCAGGAATTGTGCCCCAAAAAGGCGGTTATGATTAAACGTCCGCTGTTAAATAGATTTATGCTGAAATTTTTAAGATAAAGGATATGATAAAGAATGTTTAATATTGTTCTTGTAGAGCCGCGGATTCCGCAGAATACGGGTAATATTGCCCGTACTTGCGCTGCTACAGGCTCGCAGCTTCATATAGTGCGTCCGACCGCGTTTCAGATTACGGATAAAAATTTAAAACGCGCGGGACTTGACTACTGGCATTTGCTGAATGTTCAGTATTACGATAATCTTGAGGATTTTTTTGAAAAAACAAAGGGTGCGCGCTATTTTTACGCAAGCACAAAGGCAAAGTATACATATTCCGACGCGGAATTTAAAGATAATGACTATATTCTGTTCGGACGTGAGGATGCGGGACTTCCGGAAGAGCTTCTTTATGAGCATGAGGAACGATGTATACGTATTCCCATGATTGAACAGGCGCGAAGTCTAAATTTATCGAATTCTGTTGCTGTTGTTATATATGAGGCGCTTCGTCAGCAGGGGTTTGGAAATTTAAAGCGGCTGGGTCAGCTTACAAAATTTAACTGGTAAAGGGGATTTTCATATGTCAGATATTAAAATTATTGTCGATTCAGGTTCAGATATACCTAAGGAAATCGCGGATAGGTATGATATAGGGATAATATCGTTTCTCAGTTTATTTGGAGAGGAACAGTTTGTGCATATGGTTGATATAACAAATCAGGAGTTTTTTGAGAAATTAGAGAGCTTTGACGGATTCCCGACTACATCTCAGACATCATACGGCGATATGTATGATTATTTTTCAGAGCAGTGCAAGGCGCATGAAAGCGTTATTTACTTTTCGCTTTCCTCTGCCGCAAGCGGACAGTATCAGACAGCGAATCTTGTAAAAAATGAAATTCTTGAAGAAAATCCGGATGCTGATTTTCATATTGTGGATTCATATAAGTTTTCGCTTTATATTGCGCAGACAGCCGTACACGCGGCGCGGATGGCGCGGGACGGAAAAAGTGTGGATGAAATTATTTCAGAATGTGAGAAATATATAAAAACATGGCGCTGTTATTTGCTTGTGGACACCTTGAAATATCTTGAAAAGGGCGGAAGGCTGTCTAAAACGGCGGCGTTTGTAGGAACGATGTTGGATATAAAGCCGGTACTGACTATTGAAAACGGACTTGTTGAAAGTATGGATAAGCTAAGAGGCAAAAAAAAGCTTTTGGATAAGCTTATAGAAAAGATTGGTGATGATTCCGACATGGATAGAGACAATCCGAAATTCCTTGTTGTGCAGTCTGATGATGATAAGGGCAGAGAAATTTGCGCGAAGCTGCGTGAGGAATATGGGGATGATTGTATTGAAATGTACGGTGAATTTGGACCGCTGATAGGAACGCATGTGGGCAAAGGCGCGATAGCTGTTATTCCGAGAATTAAGGTCAGTTAAAATTTATAAAATTGTCATTTTGGACAGCAGGCGGTATAAAAGTACACGGAGGGAAGAAATAAAATGAAGTATATAGTAATATTAGGTGATGGCATGGCGGATTATCCTGTTGACGCTTTTGACGGAAAGACTATTTTGGAGGCGGCACGAAAGCCGGTTATAGATTATATGGCACAGCATGGAGAAATGGGGATGGTCAAAACCGTTCAGGACGGAATGAAGCCGGGAAGTGATGTTGCGAATCTGTCTGTTATGGGTTATGATACAAGAAAATGCTATAGCGGACGCTCTCCGCTTGAAGCCGCTTCAATAGGCGTTGAGCTTAAAGCTGATGATGTTACGTTCAGAACAAATCTTGTAACTCTCAGTGATGAGGAAGATTTTGCCGATAAGACAATGCTTGATTACAGCGCGGGAGAAATCTCGACAGAGGAAGCCGCCCAGCTTATTGACGCGGTCGCGAAGGAGCTGGACACGGATAAAATTAAATTTTATTCAGGCGTAAGCTACCGCCATTTGTGCGTATGGAACGGAGGAAGCGTAAAGGTTTCTCTCACGCCTCCGCATGATATTTCGGACAGGAAAATAACGGACTATCTGCCGAGGGGCGAGGGCGCGGAAAAGCTTCTTGAGATGATGAAGGAAAGCGAGAAAATACTAAAAGAGCATCCTGTCAACAAGGCTCGTATTGCCGATGGCAAAAATCCTGCGACTTCAATCTGGATATGGGGAGAGGGAACAAAGCCTCAGCTTGATAATTTTGAAGAAAAATTCGGTCTTAAGGGCAGTGTTATTTCAGCGGTTGATTTGATAAAGGGTATTGCCAAATGCGCTGGTATGAACTCTATTGATGTGGAGGGAGCAACCGGCAACTGTGAAACCAACTGGGAAGGCAAGGCACAGGCCGCGCTTGACGCTGTTCTTGGCGGAAGTGATTTTGTTTATGTGCATATGGAAGCTCCGGACGAAATGGGACATCAGGGCGCCGCGGACAAGAAAAAGCTGGCGGTTGAAATAATAGACGATAAGGTCGTTAAGTTTTTGAAAGACGAGCTTGAAAAGCGTGGGATTGATTATAGAATGCTTATTATGCCGGACCATCCAACACCGATTAAGCTGAAAACGCATGTGTCTGACCCGGTGCCGTATATTATTTATGACAGCACAAATGAAACAGACATAAACGCCGGTCTTACGTATACTGAAGCAAATGGCCAAAAAACAGGTATATATATTGAAAAGGGCTATGAGCTTATGAACAGATTTTTAGGGAAGTAATATTCTCGTGAAGGGAATGATAATATGAAAATCAGAAAAAACTGGATAAAGCTGATTATATTTGCGGGATGCATAGCAGTTGCGGCGGTAATTGTTTATTTATTTCTTCCGAAGATTGTAGGTGCGGCTGGATTTATTATAAGACTATTTTTACCATTTATTCTTGGATATGTTTTTTCACTGGCGGTAAATCCGCTTGCGGATACGCTTCAGAAGCGTTTGAAAATACCGAGGGGACTGTCGGCAGTGCTGGTAATAGTGCTGATAGTCGGACTGCTTGGCGGCGTGATTACATTTGCGGTTTGGAAAATAATTGATGAAATCCGTACATTGTATACGCAGTTTCCGCAGATATATGAAAATATGCGGATGAATATGCATGCTTTTGGTGAGAAGTGGTCGGCGGTTTATATGAATCTTCCTTCAAATATTCAGGAAGCGCTGACCGCATTGTCGGCGGCTGTTTCTGATAAGGCGGCGGAGCTTATAAATACTGTATCCAAGCCTGTGATGAATCATGCCGGAGACTTTGCAAAGGCTATACCAAGTGTGTTTATATCTGTGATAGTATTTCTGCTTTCTTCATATTTTATGGTTTCAGAGAACAAAGTGGTGGCAGTAACACTACATAAGATGTTCAGACGCAAAACATCGGAAAGACTTAGCATGGTTAAAGCTGAGCTTAGGCAATATCTTGGCGGTTATCTTAAGGCGCAGGTAATACTTATGTTTATAGCGTTCGGAGTAATGTTTATAGGATTAAGTATTTTTGATATAGATTATGCGCTGCTTATTGCGCTGGGTATAGCTATAGTGGACGCGCTGCCGTTTTTTGGAAGCGGACTGATTTTATGGCCGTGGACAGTAGCATCGTTCCTAAATGGAGATATTAAGCTGGGTGTTGGTTTGGTTGTAATATATCTGGCTGTTACGGTTATGCGCCGTATAGCTGAGCCGAAGCTGGTGAGCAGCGGTGTCGGCATGAATCCGCTTCTTACGCTTATGTCAATGTATGTAGGTTATAAAACACTTAGTATTGGCGGTCTTATTCTCGGCCCGATTATACTTATGATTATGATAAGCTTTTATAAAGCCGGAATTTTTGATGCGCCGATACGTATTATAGGACATATAGGAAAAGTTATAAAGAAACAGTATATATTATTTAAACAATTTGTGATAAATTTAATGGGGAGTGACTGGAATGAGTAAAGAAAAGTTTTATATTACGACAGCGATTGCGTACACATCTAAAAAACCGCATATCGGCAACACATATGAAATTATTCTGACAGACGCGATTGCGCGTTTTAATCGGTTTATAGGAAAAGATGTGTTTTTCCTTACCGGTACGGATGAGCATGGTCAGAAGATACAGGAAATTGCTGAGGCAGAGGGTATAACGCCCAAAGAGCATGTTGATAAAATAGCGTCTCAGATAAAGGATATAGCGGATATGCTGAATATCAGCTATGATAAATTTATCCGTACTACTGATGATTATCATGAAAAGACTGTTCAGCAAATTTTCAAGCGGCTGTATGATAAGGGTGATATATATAAAGGTGAATATGAGGGCTGGTATTGTACTCCGTGTGAGTCATTCTGGACTAATACACAGCTTGTGGATGGTAAATGTCCTGACTGCGGCCGCGAGGTTAAAACGGCTAAAGAGGAAGCGTATTTCTTCAAAATGAGCAAATATCAGGAAAGACTGATGGACTATATTAATGAGCATCCTGAATTTATTCAGCCTGAATCGCGTAAAAATGAAATGGTAAAAAATTTCTTAAGGCCCGGCCTTCAGGATTTGTGTGTGTCAAGAACAAGCTTTTCGTGGGGGGTTCCGGTTGAATTTGACCCGGGACATGTAATATATGTGTGGATAGACGCGCTTTCAAATTATATTACGGCTCTTGGATATACCCCTGATAAAAAAGATGATTTATATAATAAATACTGGCCTGCTGATGTTCATATTATCGGTAAGGATATACTGCGTTTTCATACTATATACTGGCCTATTATGCTGATGGCTCTCGGTGAGCCGCTTCCGAAACAGATTTTCGGTCATCCGTGGATGCTTGTCGGTGAGGAAAAAATGAGCAAATCAAGAGGTAATGTTATTTATGCGGAGGACCTTGTAAAGCATTTCGGTGTGGACGCCGTGAGATATTACTCACTTCATGAAATGCCGTTTTCTCAGGACGGAACAATCACCTATGAAGTATTTATAAGCCGCTTTAACAGTAATCTGGCTAATACTCTTGGTAATCTTGTAAACAGAACAGTAGCTATGATTAACAAGTATTTTGACGGGGAAATTCAGGCGGGAGACACTGCGGGTGAATTTGACGAGGAGCTTAAAAATATTGCTGTTGGCGCGGTAGTGAAGATTATAAAGAAGATGGAAACATTGCATGTGGCTGACAGTCTTGATGAAATATGGAAGGTTGTTGACAGAGCAAATAAATATATTGATGAAACAGCGCCATGGGTGCTGGCTAAAAATGATAATGATAGAGCAAGACTGGGAACGGTTTTGTATAATCTTGTAGAAACAATAAGAATCATCGCGGCGCTTTTAAGCGCGTATATGCCTGAAACATCAAAGAGAATTGCGGAACAAATTAACGCGTCTGATTTGAGCTATGAGAGTACAAAAACCTTTGGTGTGACAAAAGCGGGTACAAAGGTAGGCAAGGCAGAAGTACTGTTTGCCAGAATTGACACGGATAAAAAGTTAGATGAGCTTGAGGATGAATTTGGCGATGGTGAAAAAATTGAGCTGGCGCCATTTAAGAATTACATTGAGTTTGAGGATTTTGAAAAGCTTGATATACGTGTTGGCAGGGTAATTGAATGTGAAAAGGTTCCAAAGTCATCCAAGTTGCTTCGTTTTACGCTTCAGGTGGGCAGCAATACGAGACAAATTCTGTCCGGTATATCTAAATACCATAAGCCGGAGGAATTAATCGGTAAGAATGTATTGTTTGTAGCGAATTTAAAGCCAAGAAAAATGATGGGACTGGAATCATACGGTATGATTTTATCTGCTGAATTTGAGGATAAGCTGACGGTGCTGACAACTATGAATGACATTCAGAGCGGCGCTGAAATAGTATAAATAAATCTGGAGAGAGAAAGCGTGAAAATAAATATCGCATATTACCGTTTAAATGCGTATGTACTGTTTAATGCGGTAGTCACATGTGTTTCATGCTGTGATTGTGTTGCTTTATAGCAGCGGAATGGAGGAGAAAAATGGGAAAGCTATTTGGTACAGACGGTATCAGAGGAATTGCAAATAAGGATTTGACGGCGGACCTTGCGTTCAGGACGGGACAAAGCGGAGCGTATGTGCTTACTAAGCACAGTCAGAGGAGACCTAGAATACTGATAGGTAAGGACACAAGAAAATCGGGAGATATGCTTGAGGCTGCTCTCACTGCGGGACTATGCTCTATGGGGGCAAAGGTGATACCGCTTGGAGTTGTTCCCACACCTGCCGTGGCATATCTTACCAGATATTATAGAGCTGACGCCGGTGTTGTTATTAGTGCTTCGCATAATCCGTGTGAATATAACGGAATTAAATTCTTTAATGCTGACGGGTATAAATTAAGCGATGCCATTGAAGATGAAATAGAGAGCTATATATTGGGTGAAAAGGTTATTGAGAATCTTCCCACTCACGGACATGTGGGATATGTGAGCGCGAATCATAATGCCGTTGAGGATTATGTATCATTTGCGGTTTCTACTATTGACTGTCGTCTTGATGGTATTAAGGTTGCCGTGGATTGCGCTAACGGTGCAAGCTATGAGACAGCATTTAAGGCGCTTAATAAGCTGGGAGCTAATGTTGAGGCTATTCATAATACTCCAGATGGAGTAAACATTAATCATATGTGCGGTTCTACGCATATGAAAAGTTTGCAGGCTTATGTAACCTCAATAGGAGCAGATGTGGGTATAGCGTTTGACGGTGACGCGGACAGAATGCTGGCGGTAGATGAGAAGGGAAATCTTATCGATGGTGACCAGATAATGGCGGCGTGTGCGAAATTTATGCGTGATTGCGGTAATTTAAAGCAGAATACGCTTGTAGCGACTGTTATGAGCAATTTGGGTTTGTTTATAGCCGGTGAAAAGTTAGGTATAAATATTCCGCGCACAAAGGTAGGTGACAGATATGTTCTTGAAGAAATGCTGAAAAACGGTTATAATATTGGCGGTGAGCAGTCAGGACATATTATTTTTCTTGACCATAACACAACGGGCGATGGTCTTGTCAGCGCGCTTCAGTTTTTGGCTGTGCTGAAGAAAACAGGCCTAAAGGCTTCTGAAGCAGCAGGAATTGTGCAAGTGATGCCGCAGGTATTGAGGAATGCTACAGTAAGACTTGAAAATAAAAATACATATATGGAAAATGAGGAAATTGCCGCAGCCTGCAAGGCGCTTGAAGAAGAATTTGCAGGAGAGGGCAGGGTGCTTATCAGACCTTCAGGAACTGAACCGCTTGTACGCGTAATGATAGAGGGAAATGATGAGGAATATATTACACAAAAGGCCGAGGAGCTTGCTGAGCTGATTGAAAAGATTTTGGGATAACATATGAAGGATTTAATTATAAACGGAAGTGAGCAGCTTGATGTGCTTATCAGTGAAGCGCAGGCAAATCAATTGAAGGAATATGCGCGTCTGCTTGTTGACTGGAACAAAAAAATTAATCTTACTGCGATAACTGACGATGATGGAATTGTGACAAAGCATTTTCTGGATTCTCTTACCGCGGTTCAGACGGGATATGTCAGAGGGAGAGTTATTGATGTTGGTACAGGCGCGGGCTTTCCTGGGCTTGTACTGAAAATTGCGAAGCCTGAAATAAATCTTACTTTGCTGGACAGTCTGAATAAGCGTGTTAATTTTTTAAGGGAAGTTTGTGACAGTATAGGTATTGACAGGGTTGAATTTGTACATGCGCGAGCAGAGGATGGAGGAAAAAACAGATTATATCGCGGGCAGTTTGACACTGTTGTGTCACGTGCAGTAGCGAATTTAACGGTGCTGTCAGAATGGTGTATACCATTCTTAAAGCAAGGGGGATATTTTCTTGCGTTAAAAGGACCTCTTGCGGAGGATGAGATAAAAGACGCGAAACGCGCGATAAAAATACTTGGCGGCAGAATAGAGGATATATTTGAAGCGCAAATTCCATTTACAAACCTGAATCACAAGATAATTATTATAAAAAAAGTAGGACAAACTCCGCTTAAATATCCTAGAAAAGCTGGTATTGCGACAAAAATTCCTATCGGAAGCTGTTATAATATGACAAAATAAAAAAATATAATAAAATAGTGTCGAAAAGCGGCAGACGAAAAGACTTGCCAACTGGAAAAAATATGCTATAATAGTAAATGTAAGACAGAACAGTATCAAAATGGTACATTTCAAACAGGGTTTCCCCAAGGCCCTGTTCTACCCCCAAAATTGTCTTACACCTTCCACCACCGAGGGTAAATAGCGATAATGCATTACATCATGTGTATTCATCAATGCAGCATTATCGCTCGTTTACTCTTTTATTTTGTCAAGGAACAGATAAGCAGGATTATTGTTTGCGATTGTGAGTTGTTTTGAGACTGCGGAGAGCAGGCGTTCTCTACAGCATGTTTGTCAAAATAAAACGCGTTGAACGATAATTTACAAATATAGGAGAAATACAGCAATGATAAGTATTTTGAAAAAAAAGATACCTCAGGAGGACAAGCTTAAAATTGTGTCGCTGCCGCTTTATATGATAGCGCCGAATCCAAATCAGCCTAGGAGATATTTTGACCCGACCGCCATGGAGGAGTTGAAAAGCTCCATAATGGAATACGGACTAATACAGCCGATAACAGTTCGCAGACGAGGCGGTGAGTATGAGCTTATAGCCGGTGAAAGACGCTTTCGCGCGTCGCAGATGGCAGGGCTTGAGGAGATTCCGGCAGTTATAGTTGAAGCCGATAATGATAAATCGGCAATTCTCGCGCTTTTGGAAAATTTGCAGAGAGAGGATTTATCCTTTTTTGAAATTGCGGAAAGTTATAAAAATCTTATCAGAGAACAGGGTATGACTCAAAATGAGCTTGCGCTGCGCGTCGGAAAAAGCCAGGCGTCTGTGGCAAATAAAATGCGTCTGCTGCGCTTGCCGCCGATAGTAAAAAAAATGATTCGTGATTATGACCTCACAGAGCGCCACGCAAGGGCGCTGTTGCTTCTACCCGATGAGGAAAAACAGCTTGACGTGGTTAAAATTGTATGCCGTGATAATTTGAATGTCACACAGACAGAGGAGCTTGTGCGCAGTATGAAGGCTCATAAGGTCAAGGCAAATGATGAGATTGGTGTTAAAACTGTTAAAGATATGCGTGTTTTCAAAAATACAGTTAAACGTGCTGTGAAAATGATAAAGAAAAATGGAATTGACGCTGAAATGCAGGAAAATTCATTTGACTGGGGCACTGAATACATAATTAAAATAAAAAACGAATAACAAATGGATGTTTACAATACCTCCTTTACGGTATATAATAAATATATCGTGAAGGAGGTATTTGAGTCTGAAGAAATTTATTATTTTTTTCAGCAGCGGTAAATATATATGGAATTCTGATTTAAAAGTATATTACAATTTATTTGTTCAGACTTTGCTGAAAGGAGCATTATTTTAAATGAAGATAAAACTTGTAGCTTTTGATATGGACGGAACAGCTTTAAACAGTAAGCTGGAGCTTCCTCGTGGTTTTTTTGAGCTTATGGAAAAACATAGAGATATAAAATTTGTGGCTGCCAGTGGAAGGCAGTATTACAGTTTATTAAATATATTTGAGCCTGTTCGGGATAAGCTGACATTTATTGCTGAAAACGGAGCTATAATTATGAATAAAGGGAAGACGCTTCATATTGAACCAATAAAGTCTGTTCACGCGCGTGAGGTGTTTGAAAGAATTAGGAATAATCCTGAGATTTATCCGGTGCTTGGATGTGAAAAAACCGCATATATGGGAAATGCCCCTGATGAAGTGATTGAGGATATACGTCCGTATAACGCGAGGCTGGAAATAGTTGATAATATAGAGGATGTAATAAATTCTGAGCCTGTGCTTAAATTTGCCATGTACAATTATAAACAAGCAAGAGAAAATATAATGCCTAGGTTAAATAACATAAGCAGTGAGATTAAGGCTGTTTTGTCAGCAGAAAGCTGGGTGGATGTTATTAATGTCAGTGTCAATAAGGGAAGAGCGATAAAGGTTATACAGGATTTATACGGAATAAGGAAAGAGGAATGTGTTGCTTTTGGCGATTATATGAATGATTATGAGCTGCTTCAAAACTGTGGTGAAAGCTATGCTATGGAAAACGCTCATGAGGAGCTGAAAAAGTCTGCGAAATATATTGCTCCGTCCAATGATGATGAAGGAATAATGCAGATATTGAAAAAAATTTTGTAAGCTTAAAATGTTGTATGATGCTTCCAAATATGTTATTATTATATAGAGGTGTTTTTTATGAATAATAATTTGGAAACAGAGCCTATTTCAAGGCTTGTTTTTAGACTGGCAGTACCTACAGTGTTGGCTCAGCTTGTAAATCTTTTGTATAATATAGTAGACCGTATGTATGTGGGACGTATACCGGATATAGGCTCTTTGTCGCTGGCCGGTTTGGGAGTGACGTTTCCGATAATATTGCTTGTGTCGGCGTTTGCTATGCTTGCCGGAGCAGGCGGAGCGTCAAGAGCTGCAGTAAGTATGGGGGCAAAGGATAATAAAAAAGCGGAAAAATATCTTGGAAACAGCACAATGCTTCTGATAATATTTTCGATATTTCTTTCTCTGGTATTTATGTTTACAAAGGATTTTATACTGATGAAATTCGGCGCAAGCGAGGCAACGTTGCCGTACGCGTCAGATTACATAACGATTTATCTTATAGGAACTGTATTTGTGCAGCTTGCTCTTGGACTTAATATGTTTATAACAAATCAGGGATTTTCAAAGACAAGTATGGCAACTGTTTGTATAGGAGCGGTATTGAATATAGTTCTTGACCCGATTTTTATTTATGTATTTAATATGGGAGTAAAGGGAGCCGCGCTTGCTACAATTATTTCACAGGCTGTTTCGTGTTTATGGGTTGTAAAATTTCTTACAGGCAAAAGAACTGTTTTGAAAATACGGCTTAAAAATCTTATTCCGGACAAGAATATAATTTTATCTATTCTGTCTCTTGGAGTTTCGCCGTTTATAATGCAGGCAACGGAATGTCTTATTCAGCTTACATTTAATAACGGAATGCTGAAATACGGAAATGATTTATATGTGGCTTTAATGTCTATCCTGTTCAGTCTTATGCAGCTTATCTGGATGCCGCTTCAGGGCTTTTCACAGGGTGCTCAGCCGGTTATCGGATATAACTTTGGCGCCTGTCGTAATGATAGGGTAAGGAAAGCGTTCAAGCTGCTGTTTTGCGTAAGTCTTGGATTTTCTTTTGCGGCAATAACTGTTGTGGAAATTTGGCCGAAGGCGTTTCTTGTATTGTTTACGAATGATTCAGAGCTTATAGCTATAGGTACTAACACAACGCGCCTTTTTCTTGCGGGAATGATTATTATGGGAGCACAGAGCGCGTGTCAGCAGACATTTCTTGCTCTTGGAGAAGCGAAAATATCAATGTTTCTTGCTTGTCTGCGAAAAGTAATACTGCTGTTTCCTCTTGCACTCATACTGCCTCATATAGCGGATATGGGTGTGTGGGGACTGCTGCTCGCGGAGCCTGTAAGCGATTTGATAGCGGCAACATGTACTACGATAATGTTTTATTTTAGGAGCAGGAATTTATTACAGTAGACATAATTGTTCATATAAGAGCTATGACATTACAACTAAAAACACAGAATAATGTAAATATGAGCAGATAATGTTTATATAAAGGATATATCATAATGATTAAAACCGCGGATTGGATAACACTGTCATTTGATATAGGTAATGGAGCCGCGGAATTTATAAAAAAATTTACAACAGAGAAAAAGGCTGTATCAGCGATGCTTACGATTACAGCTATCGGCGTGTATGACGCGTACTTAAACGGAAAACGTATCGGTGATTTTATTCTGGCGCCCGGCTGTATGGCATACAATAAACGATTGCAGTATCAAACTTATAATATTTTGGATATGCTTGGAAAATATAATGAAATTGTAATTACAGCAGAAGAGCTGGCATAGAAGTCGTATGAGTGAAAACAGGCCTGAAATTAACACAAAATCGTGTGCTGTTATAGGTTAAATTGAAATCACGTATGCTGACGATACAGGTGAAAGCATATATACAGATGATACATGGTTATCGAGTAAATCCAATGTGATTTTTAATGATATTTGGGACGGTGAAACATGTGACTCATCTATGGACAGCGGCGCGGAAACAATGGTTAACACAGTTGCTTTAAGTAAGGATATTTTGATACCATGGGAGGGAGAAATTATCTGTGAGCATGAAATTTTATATCCTAAGGAGCTTATTATAACGCCTAAAGGAGAACAGGTAATTGATTTTGGTCAGGAAATTATGGGATATGTTGAGTTTGAGGTAAATGCTCGGCAGGGTTACAATCTGGGAACATTGGGACGGAATTAAGGAGGACGGCATATTTTGGAGTGATGATATGAACTCGTATAATCACTATTCATACGGTTATGTTATAGATTGGATGTATTCTGCGGCAGGCGGTATAAAGCCTGATAAGGCAGGAGTTGACAGTGTGATAATTGAGCCTTACACTACAAAATATATTGAATGGGTGGAAACGAAGTATAATTTACGTAATGGCAAGATTATGTCTAAGTGGACTAATACTGAAGATGGGACGAAATACGAGATAAAAACACCTGTAGATGCTAAGATTATAATAAACGAAAAAGAATATATTGTTGGGGCTGGCGAGTACGAATTTTTAATTTGAAAATTGCGGGACTAAAATATATTATGCGAAAAGAAAAACAATTGAAATATTAATCAGCAGTAATTTAGTCATTTGATGCTTTGAGTCGGCAGCCCGAAACAGAAAATACATATACATTGATATTGGATTTTGAATGTTAAAAAAACAGTAATACATTAATTAAGTAATGATTTATCTTGCAATTATATCATTATTATAGTATAATTTAG
This sequence comes from uncultured Clostridia bacterium, assembly GCA_910585795.1. Taxonomy (GTDB): domain Bacteria; phylum Bacillota; class Clostridia; order UBA1381; family UBA1381; genus Hominilimicola. The sequence continues at coordinate 24,957 of CAJUFV010000073.1, forward strand.
GAATAAAAAAACTTGTAGGAGAAAATAAATGATAACAGTAACAAATGTGAGTTTGAATTTCAGTGGACAAAATCTGTTTTCAGACGTTAATCTTAAATTTACGCCTGGTAACTGCTATGGTGTTATAGGCGCTAACGGAGCCGGAAAATCAACATTTCTTAAAATACTTTCCGGAGAGCTTGACTCAACAACGGGTGAAGTGTCAATTGACCCGAACTGTCGAATGTCTGTGCTGAAGCAGGACCATTTTGCGTATGATGAATACAGCGTACTTGATACAATTATTATGGGTAATAAAAAATTGTACGATATAATGAAAGAAAAAGACGCGTTGTATGAGAAAGAGGATTTTTCGGATGAGGACGGACTGCACGCGGCTGATTTAGAGGCGGAATTTGCTGAAATGGACGGCTGGGAGGCAGACTCAAATGCTTCAAAGCTGCTTCAGGGATTAGGACTTGATGAAAGTCTGCTTTATTCTAATATGGCAGACCTTGGAGGCAATGAAAAGGTGAAGGTTTTGTTGGCACAGGCGCTTTTTGGAGACCCTGACATTATACTGCTTGACGAGCCTACGAACCATCTTGATTTACAGGCTATAGAATGGCTTGAGGATTTTTTGCTGGATTATGAGGGGACTGTAATAGTTGTTTCACATGACAGATATTTTCTTAATGTTGTATGTACTCATATAGTGGATATTGATTATTCAAAGGTAAAAATGTATGTGGGTAACTATGAATTCTGGTATGAGTCAAGCCAGATGATGGAACGTCTGATTAAACAGCAAAATAAGAAGGCGGAGGAAAAAATTAAGGAGCTTCAGACTTTTATTCAGCGGTTTTCCGCGAACAAATCAAAATCAAAGCAGGCTACCAGCAGAAAGAAAATGCTTGACAAGCTGACAGTTGAGGAGCTTCCGGCGTCATCAAGGCGCTATCCATTTGTCGGTTTTGAAATGGACAGGGAAGCAGGACGCGATTTGCTGACGGTTGACGGGATTTCAAAAACAGTTAACGGTGAGAGGCTGTTAAACAATATATCCTTTACAATGAATCATGATGATAAGATTGCTGTAATAGGAGAGAATGAGATTGCTATTACAGCTCTTATGCAAATTCTGGCAGGTGAAAGTGAAGGCGATGAGGGCAGTGTTAAATGGGGAGTTAGTACATCACAGAGCTATTTTCCAAAGGACAATTCAAAATATTTTGACGGCTGTGCTCTGAATCTTGTAGACTGGCTCAGACAATACAGTGCTGAAGGCTTTGAAACTCAGAATGAATCATATATCAGAGGATTTCTGGGAAGAATGCTGTTTTCAGGTGAAGATGTGTTTAAGCAGGTAAATGTTTTGTCGGGCGGAGAAAAGGTTAGATGTATGCTGTCGCGCATGATGCTGTACGGCTCAAATATACTTATACTTGACCAGCCCACAAACCATCTTGACCTTGAATCCATAACAGCTGTTAATAACGGACTTAAAGCGTTTAAGGGAAATGTTATTTTCGCATCGCATGACCATGAGTTTGTCAACACAATTGCTAACAGAATTATAGATATACGCGAGGATGGTTCAATTGTGGACAGAATGTGTACGTTTGACGAATATCTGGAAATGAAAAAAGAGGGAAAAGTATAAATGAAATTTGAAAATACAGAAGTATATGGTATAAAACGCGCGCTGCACGGAATGAGAAATCCCCTTGAGTCGTGGAAAAGAAGCGATACATTTGAGAATAACGGAAAAATTGTTATAGGTGAAAATGATTTGAGACTTGCGCAAAGACTTATTCAATCCGGCAGCGAGCATCGTAAATTTATGCGTCAGATTATGGTATCGGTTGATATAACAGGGCCGTTATACTGGTGGAAGGAATTTGACACATATAAAGTTGGTACTGTCGCAAACAGTACCTCAACTATGCATAAGCTTTCATCTACACCGATAACAAAAGAATGTTTTGAGCTTGATGATTATAATTCGAGGCTTGATTATGACGGCGTAAAGCTGGGAGATGTAATAGACAATCATATTGTGTTTCTGGAAAGTATGAGGGTTAAATATCTTGAAACAAAGGACAAGGCATACTGGAAAGAGCTTATCCGCTGGCTGCCGAACTCATGGCAGCAAACAAGAACTGTTACTATGACATATGAAAATCTTCTTGCTATGTGCGGTAAGGGTCAAAGACGATTTCATAAGCTGACAGAATGGTCAGAGTCATTTATCGAATGGGCGCGTACTCTCCCATACGCACAGGAGCTTCTGTTCATTGATGAACTGGAAGAAAAGGAAGAGAATAAATGATAGTAGATTTTCATACACATATTTTTCCTGATAAAATGGCGGCAAAGACAATAAAAATTCTTGAGAAAAATGTGGCGGAGCTTGGAGGCGGCTGGAAGGCTCAAATACCCGCAACAGTGGAGGCTCTGCTGGAATCTATGAAGAAAAACGGTATAGATTATTCTGTAGTGCTGCCGATTGCGACGAATGTACATCAGTCGGCCACGATAAATGCGTTTGCGCAGAAGGTAAATAGTATTGAAGGTCTGTTTTCATTTGGTTCTCTGCATCCTATGCAGAATGACTGGGAGAGTGTGCTGTATGATATAAAAGAAAAGGGGCTTCGCGGAATAAAGCTTCATCCGGAATATCAGGATTTTTTTATAGACAGCCGTGAATCAATACGAATATTAAAAAAATGTGAAGAGCTGGACCTTGTTACAGTGCTTCACGCCGGACATGATATAGGTACTAAGCCGCCGAGACACTGTATGCCTGAAAGACTGAAAAAGATTCTTGAGTATGTAAAGGGAGATAAAATAATTGCCGGACATTTCGGAGGCTTTGGCGCATGGGATGAGGTTGAAAAATATCTTGTTGGTACGCCGCTTTATTTTGACACGGCATATACAGTTGATTTTATAGACAGAGAACAGTTTTTTAGAATAATAAAAACTCACGGAAGCAAGAAGATTATTCATGCGACAGATTCTCCGTGGGAAAAACAAGGACACGCCGTGGAGTTTATAAATTCTTCGGAGCTGGCTGATGATGAAAAAGATGATATTTTTTATAAAAACGCAAAAAAACTTTTAAAAATATGTTGAGTAAATGGCAATAATAAGATATAATAAACGCAGGAAATAAAATAAATTCCAATGTGATAAAAATAAAAGTGTTTATTATAAAATAAAAATAATAGTGTATAGATTTGTTATGACTTAGGAGCAGAGATATGTTCAGTAGTGATATAAGTATCGACCTTGGTACGGCTACGATGCTTGTTTATATAAAAAATAAGGGTATCGTCCTGCGTGAGCCTACCGTTATTGCGGTAAACACAAAGACTAATGAAGTCTGCGCGGTTGGTAATGACGCTCTTGTGATGCTGGGAAGAACTCCGCCGCATATTCAGGCGGTGCGTCCGCTTATTGACGGTGTAATATCTAATTTGACGCTTACGCAGGAAATGATAAAGCATTTTTTCCGTAAGATTTTTTCAAGAACAGCGGGACATCCGCGTATTATGATGTGTGTGCCCAGCGGTGTTACAGACGTTGAACAGAGAGCTGTTATAGAAGCGGCGCGGGAGGTTGGAGCAAGAGATATTTATATAATAGAGGAACCGGTCGCGGCGGCGCTTGGAGCTGGATATGATATTTCACGTCCCAGAGGCACTATGATTGTGGATATTGGAGGAGGAACGACAGATATAGCCGTAATGTCTCTTGGCGGAGTGGTTGTAAGCCGTTCGCTTAAAATTGCCGGTGATGAGTTTAATGAGGCAATTGTACGGTATATGCGTAAGGAAATGGGTATGGTTATAGGACCTCGCACAGCGGAGAGAATAAAGCTTGAGGTTGGCGGAGTAATACCACGCTCTAAAGAGCTTTTGTGTGAAGCAAAGGGATTAAGTGTTTTGTCAGGACTGCCTAAATCAGCAATTGTATCTTCTAACGACCTGTATCCCGCATTTGATGATTTTGTATATAATATGACTGAAAGAGTGAGAGAAGTACTTGAGGAAACTCCTCCGGAGCTGCATGGCGATATTATTCAGGATGGTATTATTATGACAGGCGGAGGCTCGCTTATATATGGACTGGATAAACGTATCTCCGATGTGACGGGCGTAAAGGTGGTGCTGGCTCGTGATATAGTGGATTGCGTCGCTTTGGGCGCGGGGGTTGCGCTGGATAATATAGACACAGTTACTGACCCTACGCATGTATTTCATAAGAAAGCATATATCAGAGACTAAATAAAAGAAAGGATATTTAATAATGAAAAAAGACACGATTACTTTGACTAATGTAGAAATTCAAAAAATTCTGCCGCATCGTTATCCGTTTTTGCTTGTTGATAAAATTGTTGAGTTTGAAGAGGGGAAAAGTATAACGGGAATAAAGAATGTAACGGCTAATGAACCGCAGTTTACAGGGCATTTCCCTGGTAATCCCATAATGCCTGGCGTACTTATTACTGAGGCTCTTGCGCAGGTTGGAGCGGTGATGCTTCTTTCTATGCCTGAAAATAAAGGCAAGCTGGGCGTTTTTACGGGAATTAATAATTTTAAATTCCGTCGCCAGGTAGTGCCAGGAGATACTCTTGAGCTTCACGCTGATTTGCTGACATACCGTCATGGAATGGGTAAGGCCAATGTAAAAGCGACTGTGGGCGGGCAGACTGCGGCATCCGGAGAAATTAGTTTTGCGGTTGTGGACAATGTGGCAAATGAAGAATAATGATAAGAAATGATGAATGTTTAGATGACTTGCAGAACGGTCTTTTTATCATTCAGAAACAAAACGGCTTCAAATTCGGTGTTGATGCCGTTTTGTTGTCTGATTTTGCGAAGGACGCGCGAAGCGATAATACGCTTGATTTGTGTACAGGGACAGGAATTATTCCGATACTTCTTTCGGCTAAAACAAAAACGGAGAATATATGCGGAATTGAAATTCAGGAAAATATTGCCGAAATGGCACAGCGAAGCGTGATATATAATAATCTGGGGGGACGTGTACATATAATTCAGGGGGATTTGAAAAATGCTCCTGATATATATGGAAGGGCGGTATTTGATAAAATAACCTGTAATCCTCCGTATATGAAATACGGCGCTGGTATAAAAAATGATATAAATACAAAATCGGTGTCGCGTCATGAGGTGTTATGCAGTCTTGACGATGTGCTGCGTGTCAGCTCGTGTATGTTAATATCAAAGGGACGATTTTTTATGATACATCGTCCATCGAGACTGGCAGATATTATCTGCGGTATGAGAAGTTATAGGATAGAGCCTAAAAGACTGCGTTTTGTGCAGCCGTCTTATGAAAAAGCGCCTAATCTTGTGCTTGTTGAAGGAATGAAGGACGGAGGCGAGGAATTGAAATTGATGCCGCCGCTGTATATGTATAATCCAGATGGTACATATTCCGATGAAATTAATAAGATTTACGGCAGACATAAAAAAGACTGTTGATAAAAACAGCCTTTCGGGAATATGTGATATTTTATGTGACAGCAATTAGAGTAACGTATTATTTGATGTTTATGGAAGCATTAATTTTGTTATAATATCGCCTTTCTATATATATTCCTGCATTAAAAAAAACGTGGCCTCGGTTTTTATGCTGCGATACATCTTATCCTTAAATACGGTATGACAAACCAAAGCCCGCGTTTTTTGACAATGTAAACCATATTTAAGTTAATATTAAGCTGTGACAAAAAATTATTATACAACATTATACATAATTTGTAAACAATATTTAATAAAGTGAGAAGGTCAATATGAACGGGAAATTATATTTATGCGCTACGCCTATAGGAAATTTGGGTGACATATCCGCGCGATGTCTTGAGGTTTTAAATACAGCTGATTTAATAGCCGCTGAGGATACAAGAAGAACGATTCAGCTTTTAAATCATTTTGAAATATCTAAGCCGCTTACAAGCTATCATGAGCATAATAGGCATGAAAAAGGAGAGTACATAATATCGCTGCTTAAAAGCGGTAAAAATGTTGTGGTTGTATCAGACGCGGGAACGCCTGCCATTTCTGATCCGGGTGAGGATTTGGTTAGACTGTGCGCACAGAATAATGTTGATGTCACTTCAATTCCGGGGCCTGTAGCGGGAATAAATGCTCTTATTATTTCGGGACTTTCAACACGGCGTTTCGCCTTTGAAGGGTTTCTTTCAGTAAATAAGCGTCACAGAAGGGAGCATCTTGAAAGTGTTAAAAGAGATACACATACTCTGATATTTTATGAAGCGCCGCATAAGCTGAAAAATACACTTTCTGATATGTGCCGAACTTTTGGCGGTGATAGGAAAATAGCGCTTGTACGCGAGCTTACCAAAATACATGAAGAGGTTAAACGCTGTACGCTTGATGAAGCGGTTGATTTTTATTCGGAAAATAATCCGAGAGGAGAATATGTCATAGTAATCGAAGGGGCGCCGGAAATAGAAGAGACGGATAACAATATCTGGGACAATGTTTCAATAAAGGAGCATGTAGATAAATACATAGCTGAAGGAATGACGTCAAAAGAGGCTATTAAAAAATCCGCTTTGGACAGAGGCGTATCAAAACGAGAGGTATATAACGAATATCATAAGGAGTAAAGGATTATGAAGAGAAAAGCATTATTTCTTATTGGCGCTGCGGCGACAGCAGGGATTTACAGTGCGATTAAGGGGAAAGGCCCGTTTAACAAATGGCGTTTTGAAAAACAGCACGAAAGAATATCACATTATGTTGAAACTCACTATCCGTCCGCGCGATATACTCCTATTGAAGCGGCCGGAAATGGATGGGTTACTGTAATTAAACGTTTTGGTATGCCTAAAATTATGTTATATATCACCTGTGACAGTGACGGAAATTATATTTTTACAGAGTCGGAGGCGGTTAATTCGTAACCTTTATTCTTCCTGCGGCATAGTATATGCTAAAAGGAGGTTTTAGTTATGGGATTATTTGGAGGAGGCTGTAATAACGGCGGCTCGGATTCATGGATTTGGATTATAATTATTGTTGTTCTGGTACTTGTGTGCTGTGACGGCAATATTTTAGGCGGCGGAAATAATAATTGCTGCTGCGAACCATGCTGTGACCCGTGCTGCGACCCATGCAGACACAATGACTGCTGTGATTAATATCAGCCGGAAAAAAGGACTCTGATGAGTCCTTTTTGTATGTAATAGGAGGTTTTTGCGCAATATTATGTTAGAGCTATTAAAACGAAAAAAAGGAGAAAAGAAAATGAAATACGGTCTTGTGCTTGCGGGCGGCGGAGTAAGAGGCGCATATCAGGTCGGAGTATGGAAAGCATTGAGAGAATTGAATATTAATATATGCGCTGTAGCAGGAGCGTCAATTGGTTCAGTGAACGGTGCCCTTTTTGTTCAGGGAGATATAGATATGGCAGAAAAACTGTGGAAGGATATTTCAATGGAAGATATTGTATCTCTTCCTGAAAAAATAAATAACAAGGACAACCTCTTTCATATACGGAATATCGCTAAGCTTATAAAAGAGGCGTACAGGAATGAAGGACTTGAGATGGCTCCTCTTGAGGAACTGTTAAATTCCGTAGTTGATGAAAGCAAAATAATGCTTTCGCCGATTGATTTTGGTATAGCGGCTTTTTCTGTGGCAAACAGAAGCGAAGTATATAAATTCAAGGCAGACATACCGAAAGGGAAAATGGTTGAGTATATAATGGCAAGCGCTTGTATGCCTGGGTTTAAACCCAGAGAAATAGGACAGGACAAGCTCCTTGATGGAGGAGTGTCAAATAATATGCCGGTTAATATGCTTTTGGATAAAGGTATAAGGAATATTATAACGGTTGATGTAAAAGGAATAGGAGTATATAGGAGCTTTAATACAGCAGGGAGAAATATTATTGATATAACCTGCGGATGTCCGAAGACTGGAATTATGGATTTTGATAATGATGGTATAACAAAGAGCATACAAGAGGGATATCTTGATTGTATGAGAACATTCGGGCGTTATGAGGGGGATATATACTATATTGACTCATCAGATTACAGAACGTCACGTATGGTATACAGCAGGGAGCTTATTGCGGGGCTGGAGCATGCCGCGCGGGTTTTTGACGTGGATACGCTTAGAGCATATACTGTTCGGGAGCTTATTTCCGAAACAATGTCCGCGTACTATGCATGCGCGGAAAAGTACAATGGAATAAGTGAAGAAAACATTATGGGAAAAATCAGAGGTCTTGATGATAACGCGTTTACAGTATGGTTAGTTAAGACTCTGGAAAGTGGAAAAAATGATTTTCTGCTGGAAAAGCTGTCTGTTATGGGGAAAAATTATGACGCCGCCTCAGCTCTAATATATTTTAAGCAGGAAAAATTAAATTGAGTATTGTATTCAGGCGAAAAAAATTATATAATGTATATTAAGGATATATTTTTTAGAATTAAGGGGAAAATAGCAGATGAAGAAATTCTTTGCCATTGTTCTGGGTATTGCAATTATAGCAATGGTTGGCTATGGAGTCAATTATGCTTTGACTCCGTTATATACTCAGCGGCTTCAATATGTAACACAGGAGGATTCTATTAATACAAACGGTTTTATTATACGTGACGAGTGGGTAATGTATTCCAGAAGTTCAGGAACTGTTTATCATTCTGTGTCAGAGGGGGAACGCGTTGCGAAGGACAGCCGCATAGGTTTGTTATTTTACGGAGATGTGGCGGAAGACAGCATAAAGGAGCTTGCCGTTGTGGACAATAAAATAAAAAAAGCATCGGCGGAGACGGGTGATTATTCTGTAGAATCAATGGATTCTACGACTATAGAAAATAATATTTATAGACGTGAGAACCGTATCATAGATGCAGCGGCGGAAAATGATATAATTTCCATAAATCAGTATAAAAATGATATAAACAGTCTCAGAAAAAGTAATGAGCTTGCTTCCGGAGACAGTTTGGCTGAATTTGAAAATCAGAAAAACCAGATTTTGGGAAGTGTTGGAGTCGCTAATGAGGATATTACGGCTCAGATAGCGGGCGTGTTTACTAAATACGTAGACGGATATGAAACATTGCTTGTTCCAGATGATATAGGAAATTATGATATTGCTTATTTTGAGTCGCTGTCGCAGTCTCCTCAGACTGAGAAAATAGGCACAAGAGTTGAAGCAGGCGGAGCAGCTTTTAAAATTGTGAATAATCATGTATGGTATGTGATGATGAGTATACCTTCGGATACAATGAAAAAGCATGAGACTGGAGATAGTGTCAAGCTGCGCTTTAATAATATGGCAAATGCTGTTGTGAAAGGCGCAATAAGCGCGGTTAGTGAAGAAAGCGATGGCAGGATGCTTGTAACGGTTAAGTGTCCGCAATATCTTGAAAGCGCGCTTTCATACAGATTTGTTGATGTTGATTTAATATTTGACAGCCATGATGGATATAAGGTTCCGTCACACGCAATCCGTACTGATGATGACGGTAAACAGAAGGTAATCGGCATAAACAGTAATAGGGAATATGAATGTTATTGTGATGTACTGTTTGCAGATGCGGACGGGGCCTATGTGATTATAGATTCTGCTGAGGGAGCGGAGAATAAACTGTCTCAGATGGATAGAATAGTTGTTGGTGAAAGGTGAGTGGAGAGCTTATGGGTATAAAGGAAAAGCTGGAGGAGGTCGAGAGGCGAATAACAGCGGCCGCGGAAAAAAGCGGCAGGCAGCGGGAAGATATTACTCTTGTGGCAGTTACAAAGACACATCCTGCCGATATGATGAATGAGGCCATCGCATTTGGAATTACTGATATAGGTGAAAACAAGCCGCAGGAGGTACGTGATAAGTTTGAGCAAGTTCTTCCGGTTAAATGGCATCTTATTGGTCATCTTCAGACAAATAAGGTGAAGTATATTATAGATAAGGTGTGTCTTATCCATTCGGTAGACTCGATAAAGCTCATGGATGAGATTGAGAGACAGGCTGATAAGCATGATTTAGAGATGGATATTCTTATACAGGTGAATATTTCAGGAGAGGAAACAAAATCAGGTGTAAGCCGTGATGAGGTTGAAGAGCTTTTGCTGTATGCCGCAAAATTGAAGCGTGTAAAGATTAAAGGGCTTATGACTATCGCACCAAAAACCGACAATTCTGTTACAAATATATTACATTTTGATAACATACGACAACTTTTTATTGACATAAAGCAAAAAACATACGATAATGTTAATATGGAATATCTGTCTATGGGTATGAGCGGGGATTATGAAACTGCAATTGAGTGCGGAGCCAATATAGTCCGTGTCGGCAGTGCTATTTTCGGCGAAAGAAACTATTCTCAAAGAGAACACAGAAAGGGAACAGAAATATGAGTTTTATCGATTCAGTAAAAAACTTCATAGGTATTGATACAGGTGATGATTACTATGATGACGAGTATTATGATGAGGAGGATGAAATTGAAGAGGTGCCGTCATCAAGAGGGACGTCTTCATTGTCAAGGAGAAATTCGTCAAAGGTTGTCCCCATAAATCCCGGCGCATCATCAAGAATAAGAATTATGAAACCGTCACAGTTTGATGATTCTACAGGAATTGCTGATGAAATCAAGGGCGGAAGACTTGTAATTTTTGATGTGGGCAATCTTGATACAACTGACGCGAGACGCGTAGTTGATTTTGTTTCCGGTGCCGCATACGGTGTCAGCGGAAATGTGAGACGTGTGTCAGGCGGAATATTTGTTGCCGCTCCGAGACATATTGATATAACGGGTGACAATCTTAAGGAACATACGAGAAATACATTTGATTGGAATGTATAATTTAACATTGCGGGTGGTAAAGCATTTACCACCCTTTTGTGTATGAGGTGATTATGGATACTGGCAGAAAACTACTTCTGGCAAAAATAAAGGATTTGTTTCTTATGTGTGATAAGCATTGTGAGGCAAAATTTTCTACGTTTCTTGACGGAGGCGAACAGGCTGTTATAGAGGATGAGTTGAATATTCCGTATGGTTATAACACAATGCGGTTCGGAGGATATGACGGAGCTGAACGTAATATATTCGGAGTGTTTCCGGAATGGCAGGAGGCAAGGAGTGAGGATTTCCCGTTAACTGCGATTCGTTTTGACGTACCAAAGTTTCGAGCGTTGACTCACCGTGACTATCTTGGGACTCTTATGTCATTGGGCATTGACAGAAACAAAACAGGTGATATACTTATTGATGAGAATGGCGCGTATGTTTTTGTGATGAGTGATATTGCGGATTATGTTGTCCGAAATGTGGCGAAAATAGCAACTATTGGCGTTAAGGGGCATATAGTTGATATGAGCGATTTTATACCGCCGTCTCCAAAAATGGAGGAGAAAACATGTGTATGCGCATCTCTGCGTCTTGACGCGGTTCTTGCGGCCGCTCTTAATATTTCACGCTCCGCGTCGGAAAAGCTGATAGCGGCTGGAAGTGTTAAGGTAAATCACCGCGAAACGACAGACCGTTCCGGAATGCTTGATGAAGGAATGCTTGTCTCGGTGAGGAATTACGGACGGTTTATTTTAAAGGATATGGGTAATAATACCAAAAAGGGCAGATTGCATATAACGGTATCGAAATTTGTTTAGGAGGGGAGCAATTTGTTAAGGCCGATTGATATTCAGAATAAGGAATTTGAAAAGAAAATTAAGGGCTACAGCTGTGATGAGGTTGATGATTTTCTAGATGTGGTAATACAGGACTACGAGCTTTTATTTAAGGAAAATCAGACCTTAAAGGATAAGCTGGGACTTTTAACTGAGACGGTTGAAAGATACAGACAGATGGAGAGTACCATGCAGAAGTCTATAGATATGGCTAGACAGGCGGCTGAGGACGCGAAACGCAATGCGGAAACGGAGGCGAATGCTATAATAAGCAAGGCGAAGCTAGACGCCTCATATTTGGCGCGTCATATTGATGAGGAGCATACAAAGCGTCATAATCAGATGCTTGCGCTGCAGAATGAAATTGAACAGTATAAATTGCGGATGAAAACGCAGTGCGCAAATATGATTAGTATGATTGATAATATGGAATAACAGAAAAACGGCTGTTTATACAGCTGTTTTTCTGTTATATACCATTATTTATCAGCTTCCAGTCGTTTAAAAAGCTTTTTTGAGTAGAGACAAATCAGTAAAAAGCCGCAGCGGATGCTCCTATTAGAATAATCAATATACTATTTTTAAAAATATTAAACAATGTGCCATAAATAGTCTAGCCAGTCGGCTGTTCGCACATAGTAATAAAAATTAATATTGCCATAATTTTTCCGATTAATTGTGGAGTAGTTTGCTTCCACTTTATTTATAATACAAATAAAGTGGAAGCCGCAATTGTTAAAAAGCTTATCAGAGTAATAATTCCGCATGATATATTAAGGAATAATGCTATTCTTATAATTGTGACAGAAACAGAACAGACTGTAAGGAATAAATATGAATAATTTTTTATTAATGAGAGGCGCAAAAAAAACAACTGTATAAACCAATCAGAGAGATAGCCTCCAGTGATAAAGTATCGTACATATGTAATATTAGCGTAATTGAAATGGTGTTCCAACAACCATAACAGAGCTTAAAACTAAATTAAAAGCAGTCACAATAAATATTACAGAAAATAGGATAGGTGTTGCTGTTTTGATAAAACAGCAACACTTTGCAAGGTTATTTTTTGCGTTGTAAAAAGGCCGGACTGTTCTTCATGTGGTATATTAATGAACAGCTTCATAATTGCAGACAAACAAAACATATAATACAAAAATAAGAGTAAATAAATTCCGGCAGCGCCGGATATTTTTTCTTGTCATAGTATACCTCTATACAAACCAAAGCGCTGCATGAGTTATAACATTAAACATAACGATTGTTAATATCTATATATAAAATTAGATTGGAACTTTTAATAAATATTTCAGGATGAAATAAAAAAACAGTCACAGTCCGAAGCGTGTGCTGTTTTTTTGTATGAGCATCTGATTGAGGCTATTCCTCAGTTTCAGCGGTATTATCGTCAGTTACAAGCTCCATACGATTGATTGAAACCTCGTATGCAGTTTTTGTGACCGATTCTTCTTCGCTTATGCGTTTTTGATAGGTTCGTGACTGAATACGTCCCCATATTTTGACATTATCGCCGATTTCGAGATTTTTTGCAAAACGCGCATTACGTCCCCATGCGATAATGGGTATGTAATCGGATTTGTTATAGCTGCGATTTACTGCGAGTAAAAGATCGGTAATTTCACGTCCAAACGGGGTTGTGCGGTAGACTGGCTTTTTGCATATAAAGCCGTTAAGATAAAGCGTATTTGGGTTTTTATTTTCTATTCCGTCATAAGGAAGAATGTCCTTTGCAAAAACTGTAAGAACAAGACGGTTATCGCCGTTTTCATAGCTGTTATAGGAACGGAACTGACCCGTAACCTCGACGCTGTCCCCAATCTTAAAATTTCCGTCCATTATCAGTCTTTCCGACACCATTATCCGCACATTATCGTCCGTGCCGCTCAGACGCGGAACCTTTATTGTGCAGGTGTAGAATTTTTCAGCGTAAATTTCGTGATTAAATAGAAATTCGTCTTCAATAGTACCTATTATAGATGCCTGATTATTTGATAGATTGTTATCCATGTGTAGAAACCTCCTCTGTTGTATTTAGTTATAAGTCATCATCAAGTTATATTTATTCCGATTAAACGGTTTTTATTCGTATTAATTCTATTATACCAATAATTTATTTGGATATGCAATAGTAATAAT
>CAJUFV010000074.1 GCA_910585795.1 uncultured Clostridia bacterium
CACTCACCTCCACGTGCTGTGTAGTGTGCCTGTATCTTCAAGTATCATTTTAACACAAAATTTGGAATGCTGCTCTACTGTTTTGGTTTCATAACCTTTTGTGCCTTGTAGCGCAGCGGAAAGGAATGGTCATAACTATGGACAGTATAAAAATTTTCTATGATGTGTGTGAATTCGGGGTTGTTGGCGACGGAAAAACGAATAATACGCAAAGCATCGCAAAATTAATAGACGTTGTGGATTCAAACGGCGGAGGAACAATTTATTTTCCAGCGGGAGAATACGTTACGGGTACTATTGAATTAAAAAGCAATATGACGCTTTATCTTGACAGCGGTTGTGTTATTTTAGGAAGTGATAGCCCATCGGATTATCCTATGATTACACGCGAAACGCTAAAAGGATATAACAGAGAGGGACATTCCGGACTTATTAAGGCATTTAAATGTGAAAATATTACAGTTAAGGGCAGAGGCGTGATTGATGGGCGCGGCTATAATTGGTGGCATAATCCTAAAAATGAGCATCGCCCGAGAGCGATACAGCCTATTTTATGCGATAATGTGCTTATAGATGGAATTACAATTAAAAATTCAGCTATGTGGACGGTACATCCAATTTGCTGCAATAATGTTACTATCAACGGAATTACAATTAAAAATCCTTCAGATTCTCCGAATACAGACGGAATAAATCCCGAAAGCTGTTCAAATGTGCATATATCTAATTGTACTGTAGATGTGGGAGATGATTGTGTAACTCTAAAATCAGGAACTGAAGCTGATGATTTACAAAAACGTTACCCGTGTGAAAATATTGTGATTACAAACTGTACTATGCTTAACGGTCATGGCGGAGTGGTAATGGGAAGTGAAATGTCAGGAGGCGTGAAAAATGTTGTTATTTCCAACTGTGTATTCAGCGGTACGGATAGGGGGATACGAATTAAGACACGCCGTAAACGAGGCGGGTATATTGAGGATATTGTAATAAGTAATATTCTTATGGACAAGGTGCTTGTACCGTTCGTGATAAACGGTTATTATCAATGCGGAGGCGCAAGAGAAGATGATATGTCGCTTTTCAGTCTTGAAAAGCTAAGTATTTCTGATAATACGCCTATTATAAGGAATATAAATATCTCAAATATATCGGCTAAAAATGTTATTGCGTCGGCAGGATATATTTATGGTATACCTGAAATGCCTGTTGAAGGACTTACTCTCAGCAATTATAATGTTGTAATGGCTGACACTGAGGGTGAACCTAAGGATAAACCTATTATGGCATTCCACATTCCAAGAATGAAGGGCAAGGGTCTTTACTGTGCAAATATAAAAGACTCAGTATTCAGAGATATATCGGTAAAAATAACAAACGGAAACGGTTTTGAAATTGAAAATGCAGAAAATATATTTATTTACGGACTGCGAGCAGAAGGCTGTGAAAATAAAACTGAAATTAAAAATAGTGAGAATATTCAAATAAAAGAATAAAATATTCGGAGGTCACAATGGATAGATTAAAAAGAAACAAAAAGTGTTGTCTTACAGAGCGTGTTATGCAGTTTGGAGAAGGTAATTTCCTGCGTGGTTTTGTTGACTGGATGATTGATAGATTAAACAAAGAAAACGGCGGTGATTATGGAGTTGTTCTTGTTCAGCCTCTGGATAAGGGTCTTGTTGATATGATAAACGAGCAGGATGGGCTGTATAGTTTGTATCTGAGAGGATTGCGGAAAGGTGAACGTATAGAAGAAACAAGAGTAGTTGAATGTGTAACTCGCGGAATAAATCCATTTTCTGACACAGAAGAATTTTTTGCCTGTGCAAAAAATCCTGATTTGAGATTCATCGTTTCTAATACTACAGAAGCAGGTATTGAATATAAAGCAAACCAGAATCCTAAGGATTTCGCGGAACTTACTTTCCCGGGACGTCTTACGTTATTTATGAAAAAACGTTTTGACGAAGGTTTGAGGGGATTTATTCTGCTGCCTTGTGAGCTTATTGATAAAAATGGTGACTGCTTAAAGGAATGTGTTCTAAAGTATAGCCGTGACTGGGGATTTGGCGGTGAATTTGAAAAATGGATAAATAAAGAAAATCATTTTACAAATACGCTTGTTGACAGAATTGTAACGGGTTATCCCCGTGATACTGCTGCGGAAATGGAGAAGGAGTTCGGCTATCTTGATAATGTGATTGATACGGCGGAAATATTTCATTTGTGGGTTATTGAAGGCGATAAAAAATATGCAGAGGAAATACCGTTCCATAAGATTGGATTAAATGTATTGTGGACAGATGATGTTACACCTTATAAGAAGCGTAAAGTCCGCATTTTAAACGGCGCGCATACAATGATGGTGCTTGCAGCCCATTTGGCAGGGCTTGAAACGGTAAAAGAGGCAATGGATGATGAACTTGTATATTCTTTTATGAAACAAGGAATATTTGAAGAGATTATTCCTACTCTTGACCTGCCTGAGGAGAAGCTTACTCAGTTTGCGAATGATGTAATAGAGCGATTTAAAAATCCTTTTATTAAACATTATTTGTTGAGTATAGCGCTTAATTCAGTGTCAAAATATAAGGTGCGTGTTCTGCCGAGTGTATTGCGGTATATCCAAGATAAGAAGAGTGAGCCTAAGCGGTTGGTATTTTCTCTGGCGGCGCTTATAGCTTTTTACAGAACAGATGCTGCTAATGATGATGCTGATGTAATGAAATATATGAAAACAGCGACTGCGGAAGATATTTTGTCAAAGACAGAATACTGGGGGGAGAATTTATCATTTCTTTTACCGTCAATTGAGAAATATCTTGAAGATATTGAGAAAAACGGAATAAGAAATGCGATGGCGAAAGTGGTAAACTAATATGAAACAAATAAAAATTAATGAACGCGACAATGTGGCTGTTCAGCTTGAGGGGGAACTGAGCGGTCATAAGGTTGCACTGCGAGATATTAATAAAGGCGAAAATATAATTAAGTACGGTTATCCGATTGGTTATGCAATCTGTGATATAAAACAGGGTGAGCATATTCATACGCATAATATTAAAACAAACTTGAGCGGTGTTTTAAAATATGAATATAAACCTCAGAAATATGAAATTCCAAAGACGGCAAAACGTACGTTTATGGGGTATAGGCGTAAGGATGGCAAGGTGGGTATACGCAATGAAATATGGATTGTCAATACAGTAGGCTGTGTAAATAAAACCTCTGAAATACTTGCGCGTGAGGCAACCCGATTGTACGGAGATACATGCGATGGGATATATAATTTTGTTCATCCGTTTGGATGTTCTCAGCTTGGTGATGACCAAAAAATGACTCAGCTTATTTTAAAAGGGCTTGTAAATCATCCTAATGCGGCAGGCGTGCTGGTATTGGGACTGGGCTGTGAGAATAATAATATACCTTTGTTCAAGACCGTTCTTGGAGATGTTGATGCAGACCGTGTAAAATTTATGAGTGCACAAGAGCATAACAATGAAATAGACGAAGGACTTCGTCTTATTGCTGAACTTGCTGATTATGTAAAATTGCAGAAACGTGAAGAATGCAATGCGTCTGAACTTGTTGTAGGGTTAAAATGCGGCGGAAGTGATGGATTTTCGGGACTTACTGCTAATCCGCTTATAGGACGGTTTTCTGATAAACTTATAGGTGCGGGGGGGAGTACAATTCTTACAGAAGTTCCTGAAATGTTTGGAGCGGAAACTATTTTAATGAACCGCTGTACAGATGAAAATGTGTTTAATAAAACAGTTGCGCTTATAAATGATTTTAAAGATTATTTTATGAATCATAATCAAGTTGTATATGAAAATCCATCTCCAGGTAATAAAAAAGGTGGTATTACCACGCTCGAAGATAAGTCACTTGGCTGTGTTCAAAAATCCGGGAGCGCGGATGTTGTTGATGTACTTGAAATTGGAAAAGGCGTTGAGAAACAGGGTCTCAATCTTTTGACGGGACCGGGCAATGACATTGTGGCCGTAACAAATCTTACCGCCTCAGGCTGTCATATGATTTTGTTTTCAACAGGCCGCGGCACGCCTGTCGGAGCGCCTGTACCTACTGTTAAGATTTCTACAAATTCGGATTTGGCTCAGAGAAAGCCGCATTGGATAGACTTTAATGCGGGTGAAATTATAAATGGAGCAGATTTGACAGATGAGCTGTTTGATTATGTGCTTGAGGTGGCAGGAGGTAAAAAGACCAACAACGAAAAGAACGGTTACAGAGAAATTTCTATATTTAAGGATGGAGTTGTATTGTGATGGATTTAAAGGGAAGATGGATTTCGGACTTAGGTAATGGCAGATTTAGAAATCCTGTATTATACGCAGATTATTCAGACCCTGACATAGTAAGGGTGGGAGAGGATTTTTATATGACGGCATCAAGCTTTACCTATGTACCGGGATTACCGGTTTTGCATTCAAAAGATTTAGTAAATTGGGAAATTATAAACTACGCAGTAAAGGAGCTTCAGCCGATATATGATAAACCTCAGCACGGCTGTGGTGTATGGGCGCCGTCAATACGTTATCATAATGGTAAGTTCTGGATTTATTATGGTGACCCTGATTTGGGTATAATGATGACTAATACAGATAATATCTATGGTGAATGGAGTCCGCTTACCTGCGTTAAAGAGGCAGTAGGTATTATTGACACCTGTCCTTTGTGGGATGATGACGGAAAGGCGTATATTGTTCACGGATATGCAAACAGCCGCTGCGGAATAAAGTCAAAGATTGCAGTGTGTGAAATGTCTCAGGACGGTACAAAGGTAATAAGCGAGGATACAATTGTTTTTGACGGAACAGTAAGTCATCCTACACTTGAAGGACCTAAGTTCTATAAGCGTAATGGGTATTATTATATAATGGCGCCTGCAGGCGGAGTTCCTACTGGGTGGGAAGTTGTTTTTCGTTCAAAGAATGTCTATGGACCTTACGAGGACAGAATAGTTTTAAGGCAAGGTAAAACAGATATAAACGGACCTCATCAAGGCGGTTGGGTTGAACTTGAAAACGGTGAGAGTTGGTTTGTGCATTTTCAGGATTTAGAGGTTTATGGAAGAGTTGTACATATTCAGCCCGTAACTTGGATTAATGACTGGCCTGCAATGGGGGAGAATGTTGACAGTGGTTTATGCGGACAGCCTGTTTTGGAATATAAAAAACCGAATGTTGGTAAGGAATATCCGATTACAGCAGTTGCTGCATCTGATGATTTTTCTTCTAATACTCTCGGTTTGCAATGGCAATGGCAGGCTAATAATTGCGGCGACTGGTATTCGTTAACTGAAAACCCTGGAAACCTAAGGCTTTATGGCATTGGCGCAAAAGACGATGACGCATATATGTGGAATTTACCGAATGTGCTTACGCAGATTTGGCAGGCGCCATCTATGATTACTACTGTAAAGATAAGTATGCCTAAGGGTACGGGTAAAAATAAAGCTGCGCTTGGTGTGGCAGGACTAAAATACGGATATATTGCGATTAAAGATAATGGAACTGTTATTTTTGTAAAAGGTGAAACAAGCGGAGGCGGAGCGAAAGCGAAGGAATATCTTGTTGCCGATAAAATTATTACAGAAACGAGTGTGTATCTTAGAACTGAGATTATAGGACATAGAAATGCTATGGAGGCAAAGGTTGTTTGTTCGTATTCGTTAGATGGTAAGCATTTTAATGCGTTGGGTGAATTTGATGCAATGCAGGGGAAATGGGTAGGAGCTAAACACGCCATTTTTATGACAGGAGAACAAGGCAGTTATGCTGACTTCTCGGATTTTGAAGTTATGTAAACTTATTAATGAGTCGCTTTTTTTGTGCAACTTCTACAAAAAAGCGGCTCGTTTTTTTATATGGTGCAATAATTTGGTGTTTTTAAGCAAAAAATTCAAGGTAAGAAGTGTCTAAAAGGTATAAAATATAATTAAGTGTAATAGAGCGTTTTATGGAAAATATACAAAACGTGTGCGCAGAGAATTTAAGGAGGAGAAAAATATGAAAATGAAAAGGTTTTTTGGTCTTGTTATTTCAATAGTAATGACTGTATCGGCATTTAGCGGATTGACGATAACAAGCGCTGCGGCTGAAGAGGGGGATACTCCGACAGCGGAAGTAAATACAATATCGTGGTTTGCAAAGGCTGCCGACGGTACTCCCATTGAAGGTATACCTGACGACGGAACCGCAGATTGTGCTGTTATTGCGGCAAATACAAATCTAATGAGTGGTACAGACTGCGAACTGATAATAATGGGTGAAACTAAATATAAAACCGTAGCGTTTAATGGCACGGATGAGAGTGGAAATAAGATTGAAACACCATCAGGACTTACCGGAAGACTTGCGGGAGGAGGTCGAGGCGATGCCGCGGATAACGGAACAACAGGTACGGGACTTAAATTTACTCCTAATGCAGACGGCGTAATTGACGTATACGCAAAGGTAAACAATGGCAAAACATTTGTTGTAAATACGGCAGACGCGAAAGAAAAAACAGTGTGGGTGAATAATGACGGTACGAATGCTCAAAAGAGAATAAGCGCGCCGGTAAAGGCAAACCAAACATACTACATATATGCTCAGGCGAGCGGAGTGGATTTATTTGGTCTTGTATTCCGTGCAGGCGCAGAATATGTGCCTCCTGTAATAACAACAAAAGAACCGACAGTTCTGCCGACCATTGACCCTAATGCGAAAATTTATGAGTGGAATGTATCAAATGTAGATCTTGTAAAGAAAAAAGGTGATTTGCTTATGACAGGACTTTCACTGGTATTTGATAATACATCTACAAATAATAAGTATATATCCTGTGGAGATAATGGTAAAATTGATAAAAACGCGGAAAGCGAAGATTTAATCGTAACAGGCTCAGCACTGAAATTTGCTGCTCCTGAAAACGGTAAGCTTGAAGTTAAAATGATAGACCTTGGAACTTCTGTAAAACCTATTACGCCGGTAATATATGATTTGCAGGCAGGAAAAGATGTATTTTCATATACAACATCAGGAGATAAGGAAACAGTAAATTGTGTAGCTGATGTTGAAGAGGGTAAGATATATTACATAACAGCAACAGGTACAAAAGGACGTTTTGCCGCTGCAAAATTTACTCCGTCTGCTGATGCGACTGATACGCCTGAAATACCTCCTACAGATATACCAAGCACAGGCGGTATTATATATGAAAATGGTGTTGTGACAGTAAAAGCAAATGATGCGTCCGTGACATCAGGTATCTTGATTATCGCGTCATATAACGGTGACATACTGTCAAATATAAAAACAGAATCTTTAACATTTACAGGTGGTGTGGATACTAAAGAACTTGCGATTGAAAACGGAATGAAATTAATGGCGTGGGATAGTTTTGAAGGAATGAAGCCTCTTTGCTCAAGTTATATAGTAACAGGTTCATCAGCAACACCTAATCCGACTCAAAATCCATCAGGAAGCGGTACAGTTAACACAGTACCAAATCCGGTGCCTGTATCGAAAAATGTGATTACAGTTGACGCGTCACAGGAAACAAACGCAGACACAAAAACATATAAAACAGTTACGGAGGGTTTAGTTGCTGCAAAGGCTATGAACGGCCATGCAAGCGAGTCTGACAGAATAACAATGAATATTGTTCCTGGTACATACCGCGAACAAATAAATGTTGATGTTCCGTATCTTACAATGAAAAAAGCAGAGGGAACAACAGGAGATGTACTTTTGACTTGGTACTATGGTATAGGATATCAGTATTACAGTACAGGTTCAGATGGTTATTACAGCAAATCCGTTTATGAAACCAATAAAGCCGCCGGAACGGTTGCGGCAAGAGGTGTAGACGCATGGGGCTGTGCCACAAGAATTAACGCAAGTGATTTCTACGCAGAGGATATTATATTCGAGAATTCATTTAACAGATATATGACAGAAGAAGAAATTGCTGATGGTGTTACACCTGCGGAGCCGAAAAGTGCGGCATATTCTGACGGAGTAGGCAAAAAGCCTGAAAGAAAAGCAACTTCTAAAGTATATAACGGAGATTTTACAGAAAGAGCTGCTGCAATAGCAATAGACAATAATAACGCTGAAAGAGTAGCATTCTACAATTGTCAGTTTCTGAGCAGTCAGGACACATTATATACGGGAAGTAAGTCTAACCGCATATATTTCAGAGATTGTGTAATTGAAGGACAGACAGACTATATCTTCGGTGGAAACACGTGTGTATTTGATAACTGTGACTTTAATTGGGCAGGTTTTGGTTCATCACCTAAGGGCGGGCATATTACCGCTGTTAAGAATGCATCAACACAAAAGGGATATCTTCTTTACGGTGGAAGTGTAAATGCGGCATCTACTCAGGGAGGACAGTTTGCTGTAGGTGATTTCGGAAGACCTTGGGGCGGAAATGACTCTCCAACAGCAGCGATAGGAGTTAAAATTAATAATCTTCCTGACGGAACATCGTCAATTGCGCCTGCTGGCTGGGGCAACTGGAGTACTCTTGCTAAGGAATCACAGTATTATGAATATGGAACACTTGACGCAGGCGGCAAGAAGATAGACCTAACTAACAGAAACGCGCTTGTACCTAATGAATGGGATATGCTCGCGTTCAACCCGTACAGATATTTGATTAAAGACGGAGATAATTGGGACCCGATGAATGTTAAACCTGTCTGGGAGCCTGTTATAGCTAAGCTTGGAGAGGTTGTAATACCTGACAGCGAAACAATTAAAAAGACAGCTGTTGATACGTATGAGGTAAGCGGTCAGTTTAATCTTCCTGCAAATCCAGAAGGTTATGAGCTGAATTTTAAATCAAACAGCGACTATTTAGTTGTTAATGCTGATAATACAGTTACTGCTGTAAGACCTATTTCAGGTACAAGTGAAGCTTCGCTTAAAGTTTATATAAGAAAAGCAGATAACACATATGTAGGTACTTCAAAGACAATTAATTTGACAATTACAGCTGACAGCACAGTTAATCCGGAAATATTTAATGTTTCAATGAATGATGCTAAAAGTGCAATTACAGCGTTAATGGGTTCAGACGCGGCAGCAGTGCTTGACAGAGCTGTTCCAGTGCCGACAGTCGCAGAAAAAGACGGTGTTGTAACAACTATTAGGCTTGCAAACGAAGGCGGAGTAAATGCTGACGGTACCATTTCAAGAAATCCGTATGAATCAGACGCGGCTAAAGGTAAGGTTACTTATATAATTGAGTGTAAAAAGGGCGTAACGCTTCTGAGAGATACAGTCACATATGATGTAACTATTCCGTCAAAGAAGGGTGATTTGCTTTACGCTGACTTTGAGGATAATGCAACGGCAGTAGGAGGTACTGTCAAGAAAGACGGAAGTAACTCAGGATACTATGTAAATGGTGCGATAAGCGCTGATTTGGCTAAGGCTTCGTCAAAATCACCTGTAACTGTTGAATTTGATGTTAAGAAAGCAGATATAACAGTAACTCTCGGAAAATATACAAAGACTATTGCGGCAGCAGCTATGCAGAACGGTTGGAATAAGGTTAAGCTTATTGTTGATACAACAGCAAAGACAATGACCGCATATGTAAACGGCACAGCTCTCGGTGAAACTGAAACAGTTGCAGGCGGTGAAGCTGCTGTAACTAAGCTTGCGCTTTCAGCCGGAGATTATGATAACATAACTGTATTTGAAGGTGAAAATAACGCTGATGGCTCAAAGGTTTACACAACATTCTGGAAAGCAAGTGCGGCAGATAAGGGTAAAACAAAGGATACAGTAATTATGAGAGGTATGACTCTCATGGCTGATATGGGTTCTGGCGCTGTAACAAGCGCTACAATAAATGGAGAAACATTTGATTACTATATAACCGGCGCTGATAACGGCGGATGGACTAACGGTATAGCTAAGGATGGCGGAGTAGGCTTGAAATTTATTGCTCCCGCTGACGGAACATGGACAGTTTATCTTGTAGATCTTGGCTCAAATAAAACTTTCTATTTAGGTTCGCCTGATAAGGAAGTAAAGGCAGAAGGTACACAGGGTGCAAAGCATGCTCTTTCGATAGAAGTTAAAGGCGGAATGACATACTACGCAACGGTTGCCGGTTCAAAGGGACGTTTTGTGGGTTCTAAGTATGTTCCGACAATAGAAGGCGGTCCTAAATTTGAACATGAAAAGCCGATTGAAAATGCGCTGAATATCATAGTTGACTTTATGGGACAGTCGGCATATAAGTATTATAACACAGAGGAAACCATAGAGCAGAATACACTGACTACATTTAGTCTTGATAAAGACGGCAATATTGTATCGGCAGATGCTGAAAATGCGGTTGCTAAGTTTGAAAATGTCAGATACCATTCTTCTGATCACGGTGTAAATGCCGGAACAGTTACCGTACAGGTTCCCGGTTATACAAAGATTACAGTAGGAGGATGTGCTTGGGGAAGTGATATTGTTCTTAAAAAGGGCGCAGATGAAATAGACAGAGCAAAAAATGCGGGAAAATGCTATCATTCAGATAATAGCGCAGTTTCATTTGTCTATTATAAAGAAAACACTCCTGCTGAGCTTACATTGCCGATAAATGGATACTGGCCATATATTTCAATTGAAAGTATTACTGAGGCGGAAATTCCTAATGAGGTAACGGCAACCTTTACACTGGGTGACGGTCAGGGAACAGTGCCCAGTGAAATGAAAGTCAGAAAAGGAAAGACAATTACAATTCCTGCAAACAGAGGTGTCTATAAAGAAGGAAATACTCTTACAGGATGGACTGACGGAACAAACACTTATACAGTGGGTCAGGAAGTAATACTTAATGACAATATGACATTAACACCTGTATTTACGGCTAATACAAAGATAGTTTCAAATACATCTGTTATATTTGATTTCCAGACGAAGAACGGCGCCCCGACAGTTAGTTGGGAAAATAAATCGGATAAATTCTGGGTAGGTCAGGCGACTGTAGACGGAACACCTATTGATGTCAAGATGGATATTGACACAACGCCAAAGACATTACATAACGGAACAACAGGTCAAGGTAAGATTGCAAATGCAAACTGGACTGACTGGGCGCAAATCAATCAATGTACAGAATTTACTCTTCCGGCAGCTGCGGGCACTGTTATTGAAATTGATGCAATGGGCGCTGATACAAAGCTTGAAATCGGTGCGAATCAGTTTAATAAAGAAGCAGGTTATACTGTTAAGGATGAGGATATAACTGGTGGTAAGGTTAAAATGCTCAATGTTGGCGGAGGATATACAAGAACTATAAAAGTAACATATCCGGAAGTAGTACAGACTACGACAGAACCTACAACTGAGCCTACGGAAGAGCCTGTAGAATTTAAAACAGTTGTTATTCCTGCTAAGGATATTACAGCGGTAGGGAATGCAAACGGAACACCTGTATTTATGACAAATAATACTCCTACAGACCCTACAGCGGCTTATACTGATGAATATAAGGCGATTTTTGGAGCTAACTTTGAAAATGCCGGTACTGATAAATACGGCTATCTTGGAGACACATCAAACGGACACGTTGAAAAGGCTGTTAATTTTTCCGAAGCAGGTAACTATAAGGTATATGTAATGGCTTCTTATAAGAGAAATGATAATAAAATTTCAGTATCAAAAGGAACTGAAACATTGTTTGACGATGTTGTAAGCAATACAGCAAGCGATAAGGTAGGTACAAACGGTCAGGACTTGAATATCTATACGGCGACGGTTAAGGTTACAACACCGGGTACATATACAGTTAAATGGTATTCAGACAATGCATTATCAGATTTTGTGGCAATGGCAGTTGTAAAAACAGAAGAATCTCAGCAGCCTATCCCTACACCCGCAGCTATACCAACTGTACAGCCTGATAAGGACGTAACAGTAAGCGGTACAGTTACTCTTACAGGTATATATAATAACAATAGTAACAAAAAAGATTTATATAAAATGAAAGCGGAAGACCTTGTGCTTACGCTTACTCCATCAGCAGGTGAAGCTGTAACCGCAACGGTTACAGGAGTACAGGATGGCGAGGGTGAAAATACACTTTCGTATACGGCAACAGTAAAATCAGGCAGTGGATATACAATGGCTTTAGGAGATAAAGACGGCAATACTTATAATGTCACATCAGGCAATAGTGTAACACCTGCTGAAGATACGGAAAATAATATTTTAGCAGTAAAGACATATTCATATCAAGTTCCTCTGACAATCGGTGCAGGAGCGTTGGAGAAGTTTGCGGCTGAAGGTATTACTAAACTATACGTTTCGTTTGGTAATAATACTATAAAACCGATAGAAGTCAATGTAAGTGACATTACCGCGGGTGAGAAGTTTATCGCAACAGGTCACAATATGACTGCGCTTGATACAGACGGAACAGGAGATAACTGGACTAAAGCAATGCTAAGCACATCAAATTCAAGTGTAACATTGCCTGCGGGAATGAATAAGGGAGAATCTAATCAGGATTCAATAGACTCAACAGGAACATTTAATCCGCCTGTAAGATTTCAGAATATAGGAGTATCTCTGCTTGTAAGCGGTATTACATTGACACCTGTTGAAGCAGAAGGAGTTTGGGAGTATAATAATGAAAAGGTTGTAATACACCCGAACAATACGTTAACTGTTAATGCGGCAATTGCTCCTTCAAATGCAGACAATAAGAATGTGGATTGGAGCGCAACGGCAGTAACAGCCGGCGCGGCAGGTGTAACAGTAAACGGAGGAACGGTTACGATTGCAGAAGACGCGACAGGAGGTTCTGAATGGACAATAAAAGCAACCTCAAAAGACGGTTCAAATGTAACAGGAACAATTACGCTTCAGGTAGTAGATTCTTCTGATTCACTCGGAACTGTTTCAATTACAGATGCGGGAAAAGCAGTTATGCAGGTTGTGCCAGGTAAAACTGTTACAGCATCAGTATCACCGAAAGACGGAGTTGATACCTCGGCTCTTACATATAAATGGCTTTCGGCGCCGAAAGGTTCTGATGAATTTACTGAGATAATCGGAGCAAACGAGTCGACATATGCTATTCCTGCTGATATGGCTGAGAAATCAACCTTGAAGGTCGTTGTAAGCGCAAGCGGCTACAGCGACGCGGAAGCAACTGTTGAGGTTACAAACCTTTCGATAATGACGGTTGACAGCTTTACAACAAGCGGTTTGGCAGAGCGCGGCGCGTGGACTATTTCAGATTCTCAGGCAAAGACATACGCTGATATGGGTTCACCGCTTGGGGATTTAAATCAGTATACTAAGTATATAGATAATCCTGCCAATACAACAGTTACAATTCCTGAAACAGGTACATATAAACTGTATATGCTGTTTAGGGAATATTCTAACAGAGGATATGCGGCTACATTTGATAATAGCGCCGGAACAACGGTAAAAGCAATTTGTCTGCAAAATATGCCTAAAGTAGCAACAGAAGGCTCAACTAATTATACAGTATCATCTACAGATGTTACTTTAGACGCAGGTACATATACTGTAAGCTTTGATAGAAGTAAAGCTGCAACAGGCGGCGGAGGCGACGGAACAAAGTTTATGGCGTTTGTACTCATAAAGGCAGAATGATTTGAATTTTAAATAAAAACAACGTCCTTCGGGACGTTGTTTTTATAAAAAGACTGGGAGGCGACGTTATGCTTACATTTTATGAGGTGAGGAAAAAAAGCTTTTCCGTTAAAAATAATCTTGAAACAGTGAGCTTTGGTGACCATATACATTCCGATATTGAGATACTTTATATGCGTTCAGGCAGTCAGAGTATTACTGTTGAGGGCAATGAATATATTGTAGGAGAAGGGGAAACAGCAGTTGTTTTTCCAAATGTACGTCACAGCTATATAAAAGAGAAAACAAATAAAGCAGACGCGATACTTATAATATGTTCAAGTAAGATGTATAAAAGCTTTTTCCCGGACCTCTCTGAATTTGTGCCTCAACATCCTGTTATTTCTGCCAAAGATATGCCAAGTGACGCTAAATATGCTTTTGGGGCGATTGATAAAAGTCAAAGTAATGACGTGCGTCTAGCGTGGATTGTGATTATACTTTCACAAATAATTGAAAAGCTTAAGTTAACTCATAAAAATCCTTTTCCAATAGAAGATATGAGCTACAAAATTATAAGTTATATTGATGAAAATTTTACACAGCCCATATCACTTCAAAGCGTTGCTGAAACGCTGTCAATCAGTAAGAGCTATGTATCGAGAATTTTTTCAGAGAAGATAAAGATTGATTTTCGTCAGTATATAAATGTACTGCGCGCAGAATATGCTGCAAAGCTTATACGTGCCACTGAGGATAGCCTGACGGTTATATCGGAAAATGCCGGATTTAACAGTCAGAGTACATTTAACCGTGTATTCCGCAGTATATACGGAATGACGCCAAGGGAATTTCGTAATAATATTGATAAATATTCAAAATAACTTTAAAACTGCTGTATAAAAATACAGCAGTTTTTTTTGTGTGATTTTTGACTGGTTTTAAATTAGAAACAACTGTTATTTTCACGGATAAAGCTGTAAAATATAATTAGATAATAATTATGGAAAGGAAGATTATAATGATTTCAATATCAAAAAAATGTGTAAGCGCGGTAATGTCTGTTGCAATGCTGTCGGCAGCAGTACCAAACGTAACAGCGGATATAGCTGTTAATAGTATACAGTATGAACAGGTGGACGGAACCACAGGTACGCCTCTTGGCGGTTTTGGTGCAGGTGCGGTTAAATTTAACGCTCAGAACGGAAGCTTTGCGGCTATTACAATGGCGCCTGCCGACCAGAATGACTATAAATCAGTGGGTAAATCGTGTTTTCAATTATATACAGAAGCAGGAGGAAAGAAGCAAACTGTTGAGAAAATGACAGCAGTTAAAACAGATGGCAGATATGATGATGACGCAGTATGGCCGGAACATATGGTGAATTTTGGAACGGTTAACGGTATAGAAGTAATGTTGAAAGCATTTTCACCGCTTGACAGTATTAATTATGACAATATGAGTATGCCATACGCTTTCTATGAAATGACGCTAACCAATACAAATACTGTAGAAACACAGGCGGCAGCGGCGCTTCTATGGGATATTTCCTCAGGCAGTGCGCAGTATGTGGAAAATAAGGGTTTTACTTCATCACAATGGTCTGTATTTGCGGATAGTGGTGACGGTACGCTTACTGTCGGCGGTGATAACGGATTTTTTACAAATGGAGAATGTTTAAATACTGTTTCCGGAACGCAAAACAGAACTGCGGTCAAAGTTAATCTGGCGGCAAATGAAAGTAAAAAGATAAAATTTGTTGTGTCATGGTACGATAATTCTGACCCTGATGGCGCATATTATTTAAGCAAATATAATAATAGTGCTGATATAGCGGAATTAGGACTTAGTAATTTTGATACCCTTAAAAAAAATGCGGATAAACTTGTAAATTTTATGCGTTCATCGGATATTCCTCAATGGTATATAAATCAATGCCTTAATTCTCTGGCAAATATAAGTAATAATTCCATTTATAAGACAGACGGAAGAACTGCTTTTGCAGAGGGGGAGTGGACTTGTTTTGGAACAATGGACCAGATGTGGCACGCGCGCCAGATTATTGGGTATCTTATTCCTGAGTTTGCTTGGCAGGAGCTTGAATACTGGGCGCGTACTCAGCGTAATGACGGTCAGATACATCACGATTTCAATTATATGACGGATACAAGCGTTAAATATAAGCTTGTTCCTTGGGATGATACAGAGCATGAGGACTATCGTAATGTTGATAAGTGGGTTGACCTCAACTGTGGTTTAATTATATCTGTGTATGAACTGTATAAGCAGACAGGTGATGAGGAAAAACTGCAATGGTTTTGGGGGTATTTGAAAAAAGCGGGTCAGAGGATTTTTGAACAGGTAGAGGCTTATGGTGATTCACAGTATCCGTATACATTTAAAAATTCTGAAAATTCTTATGACGCAGGCGGTGACCCTAATGCGTTTAATACGAGCATATCGGCAGTTGCATATAAAATAATGACAATATTGTGTGATAAGTTTGGTGAAGTTGAGCTTAAAGAACAGTATCAGACGGCGTTTGATACTGTAAGGGAATCATACAGAGCGAAGTATTTAACAGATAATTTTCCGACAGGACGTATCTCTGAGTCTTATTTTGCAGGTCAGTGGCTTGCCATTCACCTGAAACTCGGACAAATATGGACACAAGAGGAAACAGACTACGTTATAAACAGTCTGGACAGCTATTATCACCCTTTGTATAAAACACTCGGCTATCCAAGCGGTACATATGATGAATGGACTCCGTATATTCTTACTCATTACGGCGGACTGTTGCTTCAGACCCAAAGACAGAACCAGTATGAGGCTATGCAGAAGGACTCATATAACAGGCAGTTTAAAAACAGAAATTATGTATTTAACCATCCACTGGATATTTTGCCTGCTGTAACTACCGCAAATTATGCGTCCAATAGCATAAGCGGTGATAAGCAGTATATATCAATTCCTGCAATATGGAGAAATTACTATGAAATAATAGGTTATCATCGTAATGCGGCAAGTAATGAATTATGGCTTACACCAAAGCTTTTGCCGGAAATGGAACATAAAATGACAGATGCCGCGTATATTTCGCCTGAAGGCTGGGGAACTATAAGCTGTATTGAAACTGCGACTGATGGCAGCAGGGCATATCAGAATAAAAATATTATATTTAAGCCGGAGAATGAAACGTATGTCGGAACACTTTATTTGGAGGATAACTTTGGAGAGAATGTTACTGTAACAATTAATGGTTTATCATATCCGTTTGAGCGTGTTGGTGAAGGTTATACAAAAGAGCTTGCCGTTGAATATAATTCGGCAGTTACAAGTGAGGGTATAAACATCATAACGTTAGGGGAAGCAGGGAAGGAACCGCCGTCAGTTCCAGAAAAGCCCGACGATATTGATATTCCGCCGGTTACAGCGGAAATGAGTGCTTTCAGGACTATTGAGGCTGAAAAATATTCAGGTTTCGGCGGTATAAGTATTAAAGAGGAAAACGGAGTAAAATTCATTACTGAATGTGACGACCAGGATTATGTGAAATATGACGGTGTAGGCTTTGAGGACGGAGCTAAGTCAATTACACTTACAGTTAGAAGTAATAAGGAGTCATACATTGAGCTTGCGCTTGGGCTTGTAAGCGGAGAAACAGTGCAGGAAATTCAAATACCAAATACAAACGGTGATTGGCGCACGGTTACTTGTGAGCTTAATACCGTTATAAGCGGCACACATAATGTTGTATTCCGTTTTCGTACAAACAATCAGGAAAGCTCGGAACTTGTTGACATAGACAGCTTTGTGTTTGATTACAAATATCAAATTTCAAATAAAAACTGGACTGCAAAAGCGTCTCACAACAGCAGTGCAGCGTCAAGCGCGTTTGACCGAGATAGCGCAACACGCTGGAATTCGTCATATCAGACAGGCAATGAGTGGTATATACTGGATTTAGGTGAAGTATGTGAGTTTAATAAAATAATTATGCGTTCTCTTGACGACTACCCAAGACAATATGAGATTTATACCTCTGTTGATGATAAAAGCTATGGTGATAAAATTGCGTCGGGACAGGGAGTACACGGAGATAATGAGATTACCTTTGTACGCCAGAAGGCACGTTATATCAAGATATGTCAGACAGGGACTTCGGCGGCTAAGTATTGGTCAATATATGAACTGCATTTATATAATATGGACGAGGAATTTGAGGACGGCAATCAAACACCGCCTCCTACTAAAGCGCCTGACAAGACAATAAATGAATACACTTATGCAGGTACGTCTGATAATCACCCTGCAGGTACAGGATATTTTGACATTACAAAATACAGTACAGGCGCGAAAAAGGCGAGATCGAACTCAAATGATGATGTATTTACCTTTGCCGACGGCGTAAGCAGTACAGTTCGCGCTCAGTTCGCGGATGGAGAGGACAGTGGTAAAATATCGGGAACATATACAAATTCAATGGTAAATTATATCGGAATAAAGGATAACGGAGCTGATTATAACGTAAAGCCTGCAATAACCAGTATAAAACTGCCTGAGGGAAAGTACACGTTTTACTATATAGGCGGAAACAAGAATGATATTGAAATTACATTTTTAAATGATACAGATAACAATGTAACAGTTTCACCGATTAAGCAGTATGCTTTTGCGGCAAATAAGCTAATTATGCACGAGGCTGAAATTACTGTTAATAAAGAGTATAACGGAGAGGTTACATTCTATAACAGTACGATGTGGCTGCCTGATTTGTACGCTGTAAAATTTGTGCCGCAGACGATAAATCCATCAGCGGAATATAATAAAACTGAAAGACAAGCTCAAATTACGGTTGCGGAGGAGTGTAATGCAGCAGTAGTATTTGCGGCATACAATTCTGAGGGGATTCTGGAAAGTTTATCAGTAAGGGAAAATACAAAGCTGAAAAAGGGAAGTCAGAATATTAAACCTGAAGAGAATTTTAATGACAATGTGTTTAGAGTAGAAGTTTTTGTATGGAATAGCATTGAAAATATGAAGCCGAAAATATAAAATATAAAACACCTGCTTGTGCAGGTGTTTTATATTTTATATTAGATATTCAGCAAGAGGGTGATTTAGTTTTTTTAATTCCTCGGATACCATTTTGGCAATTGCGTATGCGCCGTTAATGTTAAGATGTGTGTTATCGGTACTGCCGTTTTCATAATACTGAGAATGTATAAATTCAGGGTTATGAATAAAGCGTTTGTCACGAGGTTCAAGATGCATATAAAAATTTTGTATTCCGGTATTAAGTAGTGAATGGGTGAGTTCGTATAAGTCGATTAGCGGAATATTTTCTGTTCTGCAGATTTCTTTCAATGCATTTCCGTAAGGGACAAGCGTTGTATCTAACGGCAGATTACGTGTTATTGATGTGCATAGTACAGGGTATGCTCCGACATTTCGGGCAGTATTTATAAATTTATAAATAGATTCCTGATAAGAATTATCATTTGGAGAGGTATAACGATGCAAATCCTCAGTTTTACAGTCATTATGTGCGAACTGTATAAACAAATAATCTCCTTTTTGAATATTATCGCAGATAAAGATATAATTTTCCTCTGTTAAAAAGCTCTTTGAGCTTCTGCCGCTTCTGGCGCAGTTTACGACAATTATTTCATCATTAAATATTTCGCTGAAAACTTGTCCCCAGCCTGTCTGCGGAAAACGGTTGTTTCTGCCTACATGCGGGTAGTTACAGGCAGTTGAGTCACCTGCAACAAATATGCGTATTTTATTGGTGTCAAGCTTAGGCGTCGTATTAGAATCAGCGGATGGCAAAACAGTAACTTGGAATATCTTTTCTCCTCTTAAATCAGATTTATCCTGATAAGTAAAAGTGGCTGTCAGTGTCACAGTCTGCTCCGACGGGGGACACATAACAAATCCTGACGGACTTACTATTTCAGGTCTATCGCTTTTCCATACTATATCAGCATAGCCAAACTGTGTATTGCGTCCGTCATATAAATTTAAATCCATAGTTACAGCGTCGGCTGATGGATTTTTCATAGCAATTTCAGAAAATGATATTTTTTCAAGCTCTTCTTGAAGGAGTTTATTCATTTCGCTCAACGTCCGTATCCTCCTTGATATATTTTTTTATCTGCGTGCAGGCATTAAATTCTATAATAAATCCGCATACCGACAACATTAGCAGGAGTATAAATATAAATCCGGCAGTCGTGAAAAATATTGCAAGCTGGTCAATTTGAGCAGTAAAACCAATAGCGGGGAATATAAGAATTAAAAACACGCTTATTAATATTGTAAGCACTGACCACGGAAGAGCAGACAGCGCAAACAGGGCTGAATTTTTATAAAGCTTACCAATTGTCAGCTTATATGTAACAAGCAGATGGTATAAATATAAGTGCAGCATTGTATAGAAAAATACAAGTACAAGAATAACATATTTTAGAAAATACATTATATTTGGCATAGCAGCATAGAAAAAGTATGCGTAGCATATGGAAGTAAATGCTATAATATCAATTATCCATACAATAAGCGATTGCTTAAAGTTGGATTTAATATGCTTAAAAAAGTCACTTGCCATAAATACACTGTCCTCCCATACAAAAGAGCGCAGAATATATACAAAGCCCGCAGTAGCTGGACCGCCGCCCCAGAAAATTGTAAAGAAAAGTGATATAAAAAGGCGCGTCAATAAATCCATAGTTATGGAAATACGGGCAGCGTCCACCTCGCTAAGTTCTATAAATTTTCCGAGCGTGTCAGCATTTATACCCAGTTTGTTTGAAATCATTCCTGATAATATAAATACAATAGCAAAGGTAGGAATGAGCGTAAGTATGTATAACAGGTTCAATTGTATAAGTTTCCAGAATTTTCTGAAAAAGAGTTCGTAAAACAGGCTTAGTCCTTTTTTCTTGGGAGTGTCCTTGTATACACCAGGTCCTGGTTTTGAATAATTACTGTTAAAAATACCCATTTTAATATCCCAGCTCCTCTGCAACCATAATAACTGTAATACGTTTCGGGAAATGGAAACAACCGTCTACAATTCCGATAAAATTGCACATTCTCGGCTGTCCCTCACAATTTGAGCAGGTGCAGCAATCGTCAGTCGCGCATGGGGTTTTATGGCGTATTCTTTTTGAATTCAGCGGTGCGATTGATTTTGCGCGTTTAATTCCGTCCTCCATAGTGTCCACAATTTTGTTTACGCCTGCAACTATAATAACCTTTTTTGGACCGAATGCAATCTGACTTGCTCGGTTGCCTACACAGTCAATATTTACAAGCTGTCCTTCTTTTGTAATGGCATTTGAGCTTGACACCATATAGTCAGCTTTGTAGCTTTCGCGGTATACGTCGTGCATGGCGGCAACGCTTTCGCAGTGAAAACGGTCATAAAAATTATATCGTCCGCTTTCAATTTCGTCCATAATTCCTGTTTGTTTAAGAGTAACGCTTCCGCCCACCGCAACACTTGCGCCATCAGGCATAAGTTCAAGAAAAATTCTTTTTGCG
>CAJUFV010000075.1 GCA_910585795.1 uncultured Clostridia bacterium
AACTGCGTTAACATCTGCTGACAAGTCAATGTTTACAATTACATTTACATTAACGGAAGCAAATACAGCAGATTTCAATCTTGATTTTGTGACTGGTGATAGTGCAGAAACATATGTAATGGGCAATGGAGCGGCAGACGGAGAGTATCTTGCAGATGGTGACATTCAGGCAGCAGGCGTAACTGTTCCTGTATATGGTGATTCTACAGAGCCAACACCTGTTCCGACAGAGAAACCATCAACAGATGTAAAACTTGTTGATCGTGTTGCTGACGATGCAGTGACTGCTGTAAATGGTAAAACGGTTTATCTAACAGTAGAAGTAACAGATAAAAATGGAGCAAAGGCAGCATATGGTGATGATTATGTTGCTGTATATGAAGGTAAAGAACTTTCAGCTAATGAACTGCAAAATCTGTTAAGCGGTTATACAGAACCTGATATGGCAAAAGTTATTAACGGTGTTGTATTTAGAATTTATAATACATCAAATGCTGCTGTAATTAAGGCTGGTGGATATGATGTTGATACTAATGAGGCTGTATTTGAGCCGACAGAAAAAGACACTGTAGATAAGGAGCCTGATAATCCGACAGCTGGACCTTCAATGTCAGTTTCAAATGTAAAAGCGACAGTTGACAGAAACTTTGATGTTAAGACAACTGTAAAGAATGCTAAAGATGGTGCTAAGATTACTTACACAATCGTTAAGAATTCAAAGGGTGATGAGCTTGCTGAAACAGATGGTTCTATAATCCAGATTTATGGTTCAAATGCAAAGAAGATAGATGTAGATGTTGCAAGTAATGGCATAGCTACTCAGAAATTTACAGCTAACAAGAAGGGAACAGCTTATATTAAGGTGCAGTATACAGATTCTGCAAACAGTGAAGTTGCTTCTAAGGTTATTTCAGTAACTGTTTCTGAGGATTCAGATTCAAATGGCGGCGGTAGCAGCAGTGGCGGCAGCAATGATACTACAACAGGAAGCGGTCCAATTGCAGGTCCTTCAACAGGCGGTAATATTGGTGGTTTCATAACATTTAATGATATCGCTGATGTTGACTGGGCTAAGGAAGCTATTATAATGCTTGCTAATAAGGGTATTATCAGCGGCAGAGGCGATGGTATATTTGACCCGAATGCAAATATTACAAGAGCTGAATATTGTCAGATTCTTGTAGGTGCTATTAGTAAGACAAATGAATCTGCAAATTCATCATTTGATGACGTAGCTACAGACGCTTGGTACTATCATGCAGTATCAGTTGCAAGTGCTTATGGTATTGTTTCAGGTTATGGTGATGGTAACTTTGGTCCTAACAATCTGATTACAAGACAGGATATGGCTCTTATGACATATAAAGCAGCTCAGGTTATGAATAAGAATCTGTCAGCTAATAGAACATTGTCATTTGCTGACGCAGGTCAGATTTCAGATTATGCTAAGGAAGCAGTACAGACACTTGCTGACGCAGGTATTATCAATGGTGTATCAGATACAGAGTTTGCTCCAGCAGCTAATGCTACAAGAGCTCAGTCTGCTAAGATTCTTTATGATACATTTGTAAAGGCAAATTAATTAATATTTAGATAGAATGATATTAATTATTAAGAACAGTCCTTTGGGACTGTTCTTTTTTGCGTTTTGCTATAAATGCATTGCATTTTCTTGTAATCTTTGATATAATATATATAATAGATAAATGGAGGCGGAATTTGTGGTTAATATCGGAAATGACTGGGATGAGATTCTTGAAGATGAATTTACAAAGGATTATTATTTAAAACTGAGGGCTTTTTTGAAATCAGAATATAAATCTTATAAAGTTCATCCTGATATGTATGATATATTCAATGCCTTGAAATGGACGTCATACGCAGATACAAAAGTGGTTATTCTTGGTCAGGACCCATATCATGAGGAGGGACAGGCGCATGGATTAGCATTTTCGGTGCAAAAGGGTGTGAAAATACCTCCATCTTTGCTTAATATGTATAAAGAACTACAAAATGAGCTTGGTTTGTATATTCCAAATAACGGTTATCTTGAAAAATGGGCGCGTCAGGGAGTATTGCTTTTAAATGCTTCTTTGACGGTGCGCAATGGGTTTGCGAATTCACATCGTAATAAGGGTTGGGAATTATTTACGGATAGTGTTGTAAAGGCCTTGAATAATAGGCAAGACCCTATCATCTTTATGCTGTGGGGTAATAATGCAAAAGAAAAAATGAATGTTATTACTAATCCTCAGCATAAAATCCTTACGGCAGCTCACCCTAGTCCTTTATCCGCGAGCCGCGGGTTCTTTGGTTGTGGTCATTTTAAAGCGGCAAACAGAATGCTTGAGACTATGGGTAAGAAAGCAATAGATTGGCAGATTGAGAATATTTAATGAAAATATTTTATTTATGCAGAGGTGTTTGGTGATGGTTTTTGGAATAACAGGCGGCAGTGGGAGTGGAAAATCATCTGTTTCTGCTATCTTTGAAAAATTAGGTGTTGATATTATTGATACAGACTTGATTGCGAGAGAAGTGACGCAATTCGGTACACCGTGTCTGAAAGAGCTTGCTGAAGCTTTTGGTAATGATATTCTAAATTCAGACGGAACACTTGAACGGCAGACTCTTGCTTCAATTGCTTTCACGGATACAGATAAAACAAAAATACTGAATCGTATTACGCATAAATATATAAAAGCATGCATACTTAAGCGTATAGAAAATTCACAAGCTGATATTATAGCAATTGACGGAGCTGTAATCATAGGAAGTGATATTGAACCGATATGTGATTTTCTGATTTCTATTATTGCGGATAAGGAAATAAGGATTGAGCGTATTATTAAACGTGACAAACTGACTAGAGCACAGGCTCTGGAACGTCTTGATGCACAGCCTAATGAGGAATTTTACAGAAATCATTCACAATATATAATTATTAATAATGATACTGTAGAGGAACTGGAAGATGGAATCTTAAATCTGTTTAATGAATTAAATGAGGTATAGCTTTGAGTAAAATTTTTAAAGTATTTCTTGCGCTTATAGCAATCATTGTAGCTATTTTGGGGATAATCGGAGGATATGAGACAAGTCAGAGGGTTAAATATCCTGTTGCTTATTCTGATTACATAGTAAAATATGCCGCTGAAAATAATCTTGACCCATATCTTGTGATGGCTGTCATTAAGGTTGAAAGCAATTTTGTGCCTGAAGCGCATTCGGGTTTTGCTGGGGGACTTATGCAGCTCACTGAGGAAACTGCTGAGTGGAATGCAAATCATATGAATTACAGCGGTAGTTTTGATTATATGGATCCGGAAATTAATATTATGCTGGGTTGTCATTATTTGAGACATTTAATTGATGTTTATGGTAATATTGATACAGCTCTTGCAGCATATAACGGCGGTATGGGAAATGTACAAAGCTGGCTTTCAGATTCGCGTTACAGTGATGACGGTATAACGCTTAAGGATATTCCTTTTCCGGAAACAAAGAATTATGTTGTTAAGGTGAATAGTAACTGGGAGCATTATAAAAGTATGGATGAATAATCTTGACATAAAAGAAAGGAGAATGTATTATGTCACTAATAATTACAATAGGAAGACAATTTGGAAGCGGAGGCCGTGATGTGGGTGAAAAAATCGCCGAGTATTTCAACATTCCTTTTTATGACAAAGAGCTTGTTGAAATGGCGGCACAGAAAAGTAATATCAGTAAAGAGGCATTGAAAGAGGTTGATGAACATGCGACAAACAGCTTTCTCTATTCACTGGCAAGCGGAAATTATTCTTTGCGTGGTATAAACGCGCCCATTTATTATGAAATGCCAATTAATGATAAATTGTTTATAGCCCAGTCGGAGGTTATTAAGGATATTTCTAAGAAAGGCTCATGTGTTATTGTAGGAAGATGTGCGGATTATGTATTGGAATCTGAAAATGTGGATTTCCTAAATGTATTTATATATGGCGGTGTTGATTACAGAGCAAAGCGTGTTATGGATGCGCAGGGGCTTACTATGTCAAAAGCGCGTGACAAGGTTATTAAGACGGATAAGCAGCGTCGTACATACTACGACTATTATACGAGTAAGGACTGGGGTGTGATGCCCAATTATGATATTTGTGTTAATACAGAAAAAATAGGCATTAATGGTGCCGCGGATATGATTATTGGCTGTGCTAAATCAAAAATTAAGTAAGGAGTGATTTTTTGTTTCTTGAAATTTTAAAATCAATATTATTGGGAGTTGTAGAAGGTATAACCGAATGGCTGCCGATAAGTTCTACAGGACATATGATTCTTGTGAATGAATTTATTAGAAATAAAGACTGCTTTACTGCTTCTGATTTGTATTTGTATGTTATACAGCTTGGCGCGATATTAGCTGTTGTAACCTTGTATTTTCGTAAATTAAATCCTTTTGCGTTATCGAAATCGCAGGAGGAAAAATCAGATACATGGAAAATGTGGTTTAAGGTTATCGTGGCATGTATACCTGCAGCTGTTGCGGGACTTGTTCTTGATAATTATATGGAGCATTTTGAAAATTGGCAGGTTGTTTCGGCGATGCTTATTCTATACGGTATAGCATTTTTGATTGCCGAGAAATTTCATAAAAAAACTACTGTTAAAAATATGAATTCGATGTCATACAAAACGGCATTTTTCATAGGCTTATTTCAAGTATTATCCATAATACCAGGAACTTCACGTTCAGGAGCTACGATACTTGGAGCAATGCTGATAGGATGTTCAAGGTCTGTGGCGGCGGAGTTTTCGTTCTTCCTTGCAATACCTGTCATGTTTGGCGTTAGTTTATTGAAAATTATAAAAAATGGTCTTGCAATGTCAGGAGGCGAAATTGCTG
Organism: uncultured Clostridia bacterium; assembly: GCA_910585795.1. Taxonomy (GTDB): domain Bacteria; phylum Bacillota; class Clostridia; order UBA1381; family UBA1381; genus Hominilimicola. The sequence continues at coordinate 4,886 of CAJUFV010000075.1, forward strand.
TACTGCTGACCGGTATGTTGGTGGCATATGCGGTTTCAATGATAGCAATTAAATTCCTTATGAATTATGTACGGAAGCATGATTTTAAGGCTTTTGGATATTATAGAATTATATTAGGCATACTTGTGATTGCGTATTTTTCATTTTGTTAATACTAAACATAAAAAAACGTAAGCTATAGCTTACGTTTTTTTTATTATACAAGTCTGATTGTCTTTATAATCTGGTCTTCAAGAGGCTTGTCGTTTGAATCAGTGGGAGTACTTGCAATTTCATCCACAATATTTAATCCGTCGATTACCTTGCCGAAAGCGGCATATTGACCGTCAAGATGCGGAGCATCCTGATGCATGATAAAGAACTGGCTCGACGCGCTGTTAGGAAACATTGTGCGTGCCATTGAAAGCACACCGCGCGTATGTTTCAATGTATTTGTAACTCCGTTTGAATCAAATTCACCTTTTATGGAATCCGTTTCCTTATGCTGTCCGTCGGCGGTGAAACCGCCGCCCTGGATCATAAAGCCGGATATAACTCTGTGAAAAATAAGACCGTCAAAGAAATTTTTTTCAATAAGTTCAGTAAAGTTTTTTACTGTGATAGGGGCGGTTTCTGGATAAAGCTCTGCTTTTATTATACCGCCGTTTTCCATTTCTATTTCAATATTCATATGCTTATCTCCTTAAAATTAGAATAGTGATGTAATGTCATCTGATGATTTTGAGCTTGATGAATTGCCTGGTGATGATTTTGGATTTAATGAATTACTGGATGAAGATGAATTTGACGAGTTTCCGGAAGAATTTTTTGAACCGGAGGTCTTTGTGTCATCATCTTCAAGTGATTTTGAGGATGAATTTGGTATATCGTCATCTTCGTCGTCATATAATTTTGAAGGCTTATCCGTTGATTCATTTTTGGACTTTGAAGCTTTATTATTATTTTTGTTTGAGGAGCTTCCTGAATTAATAGTAATTGTATCAATTATAACCGGTGTTACAGGTACATCATCCATACCTGATGCCGCAACGGAGCCTGTTTTTACTGAGGCGATTTCATCTACAACCTCCATTCCTTCGGTTACCTGGCCAAAAGCGGCATACTGACCGTCAAGATATGTGGAATCTTCCTGTACAATAAAGAACTGGCTCGACGCGCTGTCCATATTCTGAGATGTACGCGCCATTGAAATAACTCCTCTTAAGTGTGAAAGTGTATTTTCAAATCCGTTTTGCTTAAATTCTCCCTTTATAGAAGAGGTTTTTTGTTCTTTTAGATTTTCATTATAACCACCGCCCTGAATCATAAAGCCGTCTATAACTCTGTGGAAAATAAGTCCGTCATAAAAACCGTCCTCCGCCAAGGTTACAAAGTTTTCTACAGTTTCAGGAGCAAGGTCGGGATACAGCTCAAGTACTATATCATCATAATCTTCAAATTCAATAGTAGCAGTTATAGTGCTTTTTATTAATTTGGTGTCAACAGTTTGAGATGATTTTTTTTCTTTTTGATTATCGCCGTTACAGGATGTAAGCAGCAGCGTCAGTGATAAAATAACAGAAATAATACTAATTGATTTTTTCATTATTCTTTATTCTCTCCTTTTGTTTTGGTATTTTTATAGTTGTATTTTTTCCATGCTTTATAATAATGCTGATTTTTTATTGTTCATTATTTTTTTCTATATTATCTGTATCGCTATCTTCATCGGTTTCTTCCTCGCGGCTCGCGGGAGCAATACTAACTACCTTTACATTCTCATCAAGTTTCATTACACGTACTCCCTGAGTCTGTCTGCTGTATGAAGAAATTTCATCCGTATGCATTCTTATTATAATACCGTCAGATGTGATGATAATAATATCATCCTCGTCTGTGACTGTTCGCATACCTGCCAGCTTGCCTGTTTTGTCTGTTATACGATACGTGAATATGCCAAGTCCTCCCCGCGACTGAATACGATATTCATCAAGCGGCGTTTTTTTGCCGTAACCGTTTTCTGTGACTGTAAGAAGCTGGGTATCAGCCTCGGCGAGGGCGGCTCCGATAACATAATCGTCTTTGTGAAGTCTTATACCCATAACGCCTTTCGTGGTACGACCGGTTGAGCGTACATCCTTTTCGTTGAAGCGGATAGCGTATCCGTCATGCGTGGCAAGGAAAATGTCATTTGTACCCTCTGTAAGCTCGACTCTGATGAGCTCATCGCCTTCTGAAAGGTCAATTGCCCGAAGGCCGCCGCTGCGGATTTTTGAATAATCCATGAGACCTGTTTTTTTGATAATACCGTTTCTGGTGACAAAGGTCAGATACTTATCATCTTCAAATTCTTTAATAGCAATCATCGCGGTTACTTTTTCATCACTTTCGATAGGAAGAAGATTGACAATAGCTGTACCCTTTGCCTGCCGGCTTGCTTCAGGTATCTGGTATCCGCGGAGCTTATATACATAACCACGGCTGGTGAAGAACAAAAGTGTATGATGCGTTGTTGTTGTAAACAGATGCTCTACAAAGTCTTCTTCTCTGGTTGACATGCCTGATATACCTCTACCGCCGCGTTTCTGAGATTTATATGTGTCAACCGGCAGTCTTTTTGTGTATCCATTGTGAGTAAGCGTAACAACAATATCTTCTTCATCTATAAGGTCATCAATATCAATTTCATTGGTTACCATTGATATTTCGGTTCTTCGTTCGTCTCCGTATTTATTTTTAATTTCTGTAAGGTCCGTTTTAACAATTTCAAGTATGCGTGCTTCATTTGCGAGAATATCTTTATAGTCAGCTATTTTTGCTGTAAGCTCCGCGTATTCATCTTCTATTTTGTCGCGTTCCATTCCGGATAGGCGTCCTAACTGCATTTTAACGATAGCATCAGCCTGGGCGTCCGATAAAGCGAATCTTTCGCGCAGAGCGGCTTTTGCGTCAGGTATACTTTTTGCCGCGCGTATAAGCCGTATAACCTCATCGACATTATCTATAACAATTTTATAACCTTCAAGAATATGGGCGCGGTCAAGCGCTTTCTGAAGCTCAAATTTGGTACGGCGTGTTATAACGTCCTCCTGATGCGCTATATAGTAGTCAATCATTTCACGCAGATTGAGTATTTTAGGAACCTTGTCAACAAGAGCAATGAGGATTACTCCGAATGTATCCTGCATTTGAGTGAACTTGTAAAGGTTATTCAGCACAATATTTGGATTTGCGTCTTTTTTCAGCTCAATCACAAGACGAATGATTTCGGTAGATTCGTCTCTTGTTGATGAAATTCCGTCAATTTTACCGTCACGTACCAGCTCGTTAATGTGCTTTTCAAGCTTTGCTTTGTTTACCTGATAAGGAATTTCAGAGATTATAATTCTGTGTCTTCCGTTGTATTCTTCAATTTCAGCCTTCGCGCGCAGAATGATTCGTCCTCGTCCTGTGGTATATGCGCTGCGTATACCGCCTCTGCCCATTATAACGCCGCCTGTTGGAAAGTCGGGACCCTGCACGTGCGTCATGAGCTCCTCAATGGTTATCATAGGGTCATCTATGACCGCGATGATGCCGTCTATAACCTCTGTGAGATTGTGCGGCGGTATGTTTGTCGCCATACCTACTGCGATACCCGCGCTGCCGTTTACAAGCAGATTGGGGAAGCGTGACGGAAGTACGTCAGGCTCTTGTAATTTATCGTCATAGTTTGGAACGAAGTCAACAGTTTCCTTTTCTATGTCTGTGAGCATGAGGGAAGAAATTTTCGACATTTTCGCTTCGGTATAACGATAAGCGGCAGCAGGGTCACCGTCCACACTGCCGAAGTTGCCTTTGCCCTGAACAAGCGGATATCTCAGCGAGAAATCCTGCGCCATACGAACCATTGCGTCATAAACGGACGCGTCACCGTGAGGGTGATATTTACCAAGCACGTCACCGACTGTCGCGGCGGATTTTTTAAAGTCATTTTCGTATAAAAGATTTGACTCATACATATCATATAGTATACGTCTGTGGACGGGCTTCATACCGTCGCGGACATCAGGAAGGGCACGGCTGACAATGACGCTCATAGCGTAATCTATATACGCTTTTTTCATTTCATTATTAAGGTCAACGTCAACTATGTGCTGATTTTGGATGGCGTCCATATCCAGCGTTAATTCTTGGGATTTCTTTGCCATGGTTTCCTCCTAAATCTGTGAGCCGGAAATATAAAATTTCAGGCTGAATTATTAATATCTTAACTAGTATATTATACCACAAAAGGGTATGAAAATCAAGAAAAATACAGCAATTTATCTGCATACAAAAACAATTCTTGAGCTGTCCGGCCGCGGCTTATTAAAGGTGAGCTCATCATATATATCAATATGAGAAAAGCCGGCCTTATGCAAAAGCGCTGTAAGCTCCTTTGGGGAATGGGCCTTTTGCAGATGGCGTTCCTCAAATCGCGTGTACAGATGCTTTTGTTTCGCGAAAAAAGTAAGAAACATATCAGACAGCCGTTTTTTTTCTATGTATCTGTTCTGCCATGTGTAGAAAATGTCTTTGCCGCAGTGGACAAATGTGTTTGAGCCGATAATATTTTTCAGTTTATACTCGGTACTTATGTCGAAAATAAAAAGTCCGTCTCTGTCTATAAAACAGGTTTTGATACGTGTGAAAAGCTGAAGAAGTGATTTGGGCGGAAGTATATAATTTATACCGTCAATCATACATAAAAATGCGCCCATTGTGCCGTAAAGGTCAAGGTTTGTTATATTCTGATTGAGAAACAGTATATCGAGAGCTTCCGCTTTAGAGCGGGCGATGTTCAGCATATCCTCTGAAATATCAACACCAGTCATATCATATCCGCGTCTGGCCATTGGGATTGTGATATTTCCAGTGCCGCAGGCAAGGTCGCATACAAGCTTGGGATTTATGTCATACATGTCAAAAATATTTTCTATATAATCCGCCCATTTTTCATAGTTAACATCCTTGTGCATGAGAGAGTCGTATATCATGGCAAAATCAGAATAGCTATTCATTTTTCTTCTCCATTCTTTCGATTACTAAATTGTAGCCGTCAGAGCCGTAATTTATACATCTGTTTACCCTGCTTATTGTTGCTGTGGACGCGCCTGTATGAGCGGCAATGTCCGTATATACGCATTTGCTTTTAAGCATAAGCGCAACCTGCATTCGCTGATTCATTGATTTTAATTCTGAGATAGTACAAAGGTCGGTAAAGAATCTCAGACATTCGTCTTTTGTTTTTAATTGCAGTACTGCGCTGAAAAGAGTGTCAATGCTTTCTTCGT
>CAJUFV010000076.1 GCA_910585795.1 uncultured Clostridia bacterium
CTTTAAAAATCTCCGGTTCATACTTTGCTAACGGATTCATTCCTTCTGTGCTGTCCCAAAGCATAACCTTAACGACGTTTTCGTTGTTTACAATAAATTGTTCAGACATAACATCCTGAACACCTGCTGTTTCAAAGATTATATCTTTGAAATCAACGCCTGTCAATACCCCGTCTGTATCATACTCCGCAAAGATAACTGAGTATTTGCCTTTGTCTCTTGAACTTACAACTGCCTTACCATTGTAATATTCTATAAGAAAATGTTTGTCTGTCAATGCGTGAATTGTCCTGGATACCACGCCATATTGAGAAATATACTGTATAAAGCCATCAAATATTTCTGTTGGCTCTACGCGTAATCCAACTTCCCATACCGTCTTGTCTGACAGAACCGGAAGAACCGCTAAAGCTTTATGCGTATTATCATTTCCGCAAATACGTTCCGCTTTTCCTGTCAAGGCAAATGTCGGCTCTGTGATAATACTCCACTCTCCCCAGTTATGCGCGGCCGAATCTATGTCAATAGATGGAATACCGTCTATTTCCCGTGTAGCTTCCTCATCCTCAAATACATTAGAGCAAACAGAACACTGCCAATACTCACGATTACCCATTTCCGTACAAGTCGCGGATACAGCTTCGTGATGTACAAGCGAATGTATATGCGCTGACGCGATATTAACAACATCGCTGATTAATGAAGTTCCGTCAGCGTATGTGACGTTACAAATATACTTGCCTTCGCCTCCTGTAAACTGATTTGAAGTCTGGCCGCTTACCGCTTCACCCAAAACTTTTTTTGTAACCTCCGCAGTAAATGAAGCATACGACGTACCTATCATATCCATATCTAAAGACATTAGTGTATAAAATAAATATTCGCCGCTTCTGTCAGCAGTGAGAATATACTCGCCGTTACTTTTCACGGCATCCACGATTTTTCCGTCACAAATCATTGCCACCTGCGCACTGCTTGATAATAGCCGAGGCGTTATTTTAAGACTATCTCCCATTAATAAATCAATTTTAAAATAATCTCTTATGCCCGTCCATACCTTCGTTTCGCTGTCATAGATACTGCCCGAGCAAGTCGCGTTTTGGTCTGTTACCGCCTCGGTTATAACTGATGACGGATACCATTGATAAGATACCGGCTCACCGCTTACAGAAATAGTATAGCTATTATCCGCCGACGGCTGCTCTGTTATACCATACTCATAGCTTTCAAGCTCTCCGTCCGCATTTTTATTTATATATAAGCCTTTTTTTACACATATAAAATAATCAGAAATATTTTTATCTTTCATATATGTATTCCAGCCGGTTGTGAACGGATTTGCTGATTTAAACGTAATTCTGTACGGCTCCGTTACAGTCAATGGCGCGTCAAATATAATACCTTTACATTTGTTGTAATTATTTATTTCAATATCGGAAGATTTACCTTTGATTTTAGGTGAACCTGAGATAACAGTCTGAGCGGCATCACCGCCCGAAATCACAAGAGCGGTATCATTGAGAGATATAATTTCTCCTCCGTACAACCTGACTGTTCCAGTGACTTGACTGTTAAGCGGCGCAATCGAAACGGCGTTCGTATAATGACCTGCTGTTTTATTTGCCATATTAATAATTTTACCGCCGTACATAGAAAACTCACATTGACTCTGTATTACCGCACAATTAATACTGTTGATGCTATATTGACTTGTAATTGTGCCGTTTTCACCGCAATCGCAAAGATTTAACGATTTTTTCTCATTGTGATAACTCTTGCTGATTTCAATACACTTATTTCCCAAATCAAGAGTTTTACCATTTAAACAAAGGTTCACATCTGAGTTGATTTTTATATCAGTATTAAGAGTCACGTTATCCTCAAGATAATAATTGCCGGCAGGTATATCAAGATAGGTAAAAGCCGACTCGAGAATAACACCGTCAATAAGCAAATTACCATCGGCATCTGATGTCAAAGCCTTGTCAAAAATAATTGTGTTTTCGTCTCCGCACTCAACTGACATATCATGCGTATGCGCAGATGGTTCTTCTATATTTGACCGCAAAACAGGTCTGCTTAGGTTTGCGTCCATTATCCATACGTTTTCAAAATCCCAATTTACAAAACTTGCTTCGTCCCCAAACTGCTCCGCTGTCAGTGCAACAGTGGTATCAGTGCCTTCCCCCTCATTAGCATTGAAATATACACCTATATCATAAGTGCCTTCAAGATAATAACAGTCCGTCACTATTCCGCCGCTAGTTATACTGCCAAAATAATCGCTCCACGCTTCTTCACCTCTTGTTAAATGTCCCGCATTATAGCAACGCAATATTGTTCCGCCAAGATTTGTGCCAACTATGCCACCGCCGCAGTGCTCCGCTGTAACAACTTCCGCCGCATTATAGCAATCCGTTATCGTTCCGTCATTACAACCTGCGATACCGCCCATATGCGCTCTGCTCTCAATATATCCCGAATATGAGCATTTCTCTATAACTCCAGCATTATTGCCCGCAATACCGCCCGCGCAATCGTAATAATTGCTTATGATACTGCCCGATACATTAAGATTTTTAATTGTACCTCCATTGTAACCGAACAAACCCGCCGTTATGGCATTTTCATCATGACCGATGTTACTGTCAAGGTAAACGTATAAATTACTGATTGTATGACCATTTCCGTTAAATATACCCATAAAAGGCGTATGCTCAGTTACATCTACCACCGATGAAAGTCCAATCGGCATCCAACTTTCTTTATCCTCCCCGTATCTTTCGGACATGTCAATATCAGCGTCAAGTGTAACAGTTTCTCCCTCATATGAATGACCGCTGTTTACCGCGTTACGGAAAGCGATTAAATCGTTAATATTGTCTATTTCATGCGGCGCGTACCTTTCAGGATTTGATTGCAGAATAGGTCTGTTAAGTGTCTTGTTCATTTCCCATACTGTTTCAAAATCCCAATCCGCAAAATTTGACTTATCCGCAAATTGTTCAGCAGTAATGGCGGTTGCGGTATCCTCCGCAATACCGCCGCAGCCCTTGTCCGCCGTACCAGTTAAATAATAACAATTCACCGCTTCAGAGGTAAGTCTCTTTGTGAAATTCTCACCGTCCTCCGTATAGTTGTATTCACGGCTGCCGATAATCGCGCCTATGTTATGCTCGCCATCTTGCTTTTCCATCGTCGAGGTAATTTCTCCAATACTGTAACAATTCTTCACATGTAAGATATTTTCGCCCTCCCATGGAACATTTGCGACACCTAATATACCGCCGACCTCGTCATTGCCTGAAACAATACCTGTATTATAGCAGTTTTCAATAACAGTCCCATTATCTACTATACCCGCAATACCACCTACAGAGCTTGATTCATCTCTGTACTCCTCACCGTCGTATGGGTTTGTAAATACAAATGTTCTTCCTGTAACACTGCCTTTGTTTATACAGTTTTTAATCGTTTGTCCCCAACCCGCAATTCCGCCGACAGGATGAGTTCCTGTAATTTCGCCCTCATTTACGCAATTTATTATCGTTCCGTCTCCTGTGCTTGCAATACCACCGACAAGGTGCATCCCCTCAACTTTCCCTTTGAATCGGCAGTTTGATATAAGTCCCATATTCGTTTCTACTAAGCCGCCCGCAGAATAGTTAGGATTCTTTACTGTACCTTCAAATGAGCAATTAAGCATTTGAGCATTTTCATCAATACTGATCGCAATACCGGCAGCAGAGCTATCAGATGGATTATTTGCTACAACATTACCTTTAACATTAAGATTTTTAAGAGTTCCATAAATAAAGTTGAAAAGTGATATGCACCCGTATAATTCCTCCGCGTACGCATATAGCCCGCATATAGTATGATTGCCGCCATCAAAGTCCCCCAAAAACGGCTTGTATATATCATTTTCCCAATCGGTTATGCCAATCGGCGTCCAGCTTTCCTTGCCCTCACCGTATTTTTCCGACATATCAATATCGGCGGTCAGCTTAACCGTCTTTCCATCGTATGTATTACCGTTATTGACATCATCTCGAAATTCTTCCAATTCCGCAAGTGTGCTGATTTCCAAGTCCGCTGCCATATCGTCAGCAAAGACTGTGAATGTACCAAGCATTGAAAATACAATACTTAGCGTTGTGAATAGTGAAACAAATTTTTTCATAGGTTAACCTTCCTTTCGTTTATACAATAAAAAATGTGGTGCTTTTATAATATCAAGATATATAATGTAAAGGGTGAAAGTGATAGCACACTTTTCATCTAATACATATATATGGCTACGGCTCATTCGTGGTAGTTTGAA
>CAJUFV010000077.1 GCA_910585795.1 uncultured Clostridia bacterium
ACAAGGACCTGCGGAAAGCGATTAAGCAATCAGACGGAACATTTTTAACGCCATTTCAGCAAGCGAAAAGGTATGTAACAGAATTACCGCTTTCAAAGCACCCCCGTTTTATTGTGGTATCCAATTTCAGCGAATTTTTAATCTATGATATGGAGAACCCGACGGGCGAGCCTGACTGCGTACTTTTAGAAAATTTACCTAAGGAATATTACCGCCTGAAATTTCTTGTTGATACGGAAAGCGAGCTGTTAAAGCAGGAAATGGAAATATCCATACAGGCAGGAAGCATTGTCGGTATACTGTACGATAAACTGCTTGCGCAGTACATATCACCTGACGAAAACTCACTGAAAAGTCTAAATGCTCTTTGTGTTCGTCTTGTATTTTGTCTGTACGCCGAGGACGCCGACATCTTTGGAAAGCATATGTTATTCCACGACTATTTAAAGGATATTCCCGTAAGCGGAATAAGAAAGGCATTGACGGAATTATTTAAAATACTTGACACTCCAGAAGAAAAGAGGGATAAATATTTAGCGCTGGACAATCCGATTTTAGCCGAATTCCCGTATGTGAACGGCGGACTGTTCGCCGACGAGGAAATAGAGATACCGCCGTTTACGGAAGAGCTTAAGGACTTGCTTTTACGCAAGGCGAGTGAGGACTTCGACTGGAGCGGAATATCACCGACGATATTCGGCGCTGTATTTGAAAGCACGCTGAACCCCGAAACAAGACGTGCGGGCGGTATGCACTATACCAGTATTGAAAATATACACAAGGTTATTGACCCGTTATTTTTAGATGACCTAAAGGCGGAGCTTGCGGAAATACTGGAAATACAGGCAGTGAAAACACGCAGTAACCGCCTTGAAGCGTTTACCGACAAAATATCAAAGCTGAAATTTCTTGACCCTGCCTGCGGAAGCGGAAACTTCTTAACCGAAACATATATATCGCTCAGACGATTAGAGAATGAGGTATTAAGAGCAAAAACAAATCAGATAACGCTTGACGATGAAATAATCAAGGTATCAATCGGCCAGTTTTATGGAATAGAGCTTAACGATTTTGCGGTGACGGTAGCGAAAACTGCGTTATGGATAGCGGAAAGCCAGATGATGAAGGAAACGGAAAATATTGTGCATACTAACCTTGACTTTTTACCGCTGAAAAGCTACGCCAATATTGCTGAGGGAAACGCATTGCGTATTGACTGGAATGAGGTGGTGCCGAAATATGAATTGAATTACATAATGGGAAATCCGCCGTTTCACGGTTTTACCTTTATGGACAGCGAACAAAAAAACGATATGGAAACCCTTTTTCCAAAAGTAAAAAATTTAGATTATGTTTGTGCGTGGTATAAAAAAGCTTCACTATTTATTGCAAATACGGATATTGAAGTTGCTTTTGTATCTACAAACTCAATCACACAAGGCGAAACAGTGTCAAGATTTTGGGATTTTATGACTGACGATATAATCAATTTTGCTCATAGAACATTCAAATGGGATAGCGAGGCAAGTGAAAAGGCGACTGTACATTGCGTTATTATCGGATTTTCCAAAAATCACAGAAAAATAAAATATATTTACGAAAACGGAAAAGTATTACAAGCGGAAAATATAAATCCATATCTTATTGACGGTCCGAATATATTAGTCCAAAGCAGAAATAAACCGATATGTAATATCCCTAAAATGATATATGGCAACAAGCCAGCCGACGGCGGTAATTTGATTATAAAAGATGAAGATTACGCCGATTTTATAAAAAAAGACCCCTATTCAAAGAATTTTATAAAACCGTTAATCGGAGCGTCTGAGTACATCAAAGGTAAAAAAAGATGGTGTCTTTGGTTAGACGGAGTTTCACCGTCAGAAATCAAGAAAAGTCCTTTAACATTAGAGCGTATAAAAAAATGCAAAGAAGCAAGAGAAAGCAGTATAGCCGCCGGCATTAGAAAATTTGTAGCTACACCTACATTGTTTGCACAAAGGACACAGCCTGTTGATGTTGATTTTATTGTTGTTCCGCGAGTATCGTCCGAAAACAGAAAATATATTCCTATTGGATTTGTAAAAGCTGGAACTATTGTAACTGACGCAGTACAAATAATACCTAATGCCAATTTATATGATTTTGGCGTAATAATATCTAATGTTCATATGGCGTGGGTTAGAGCCGTATGCGGAAGATTAGAAATGCGGTATCGCTATTCAAAAGATATTGTTTATAATAATTTTCCATGGTGTAATCCAACAGAAGAACAGAAAGCAAAAATTGAACAGACGGCGCAGGCAATACTCGACGCAAGGGCGTTATATCCCGACAGCAGTCTGGCGGATTTATATGATGAATTAACAATGCCTCCTGAACTGCGCAAGGCACACCAGCAAAACGACAGGGCCGTAATGCAGGCATACGGCTTTGATGTAAAAACAATGACAGAAAGTCAGTGCGTCGCCGAATTGATGAAAATGTATCAGGAATTAACGGAATAGACTATTTAAAAAGGAGCGGGATTTTCCCGCTCCTTTTTCCTTTCAAAAAGTATACAGCAAAAAGCGTTGACAAAAACGGTAACGCGTGTTATAATATTGGTAATTTATTGAAAGGGGATAATATTATGAGTATTTTTACAGAACGCTTGTCTGCTCTGTTAGAGAAAAATAATATGACACAAAGGGAATTAGCGGAAATAATAGGTGTAACCACTGCTACCCTGTCAAGATATGTTTCGGGAGACAGGCTTCCCAAGAGCGATACTGTTGCTAACATTGCGACAGCTCTGAACACCACATCAGATTATTTGTTGGGAAATGAAAAGGAGGGAGATTTTGACTTTCCAAAAATTCAGCGGCTAATCGCCCGCAACGCGTCAAAAATGACAGTTCAGGAAAAGAAAGAATTGATTAACGCACTGTTCGGAGATGAATAAAAGGAGAATGTATGGTGAATTTGAAAAACAGACGATATGAGGAAATAAAGAAAACGGTTGTTGACACTTTTGAAAAATTGGATATACACTGTACGCCCATAAGCGGTTTTGAAATAGCGACAAAGCTCGGAGTGAAAATCATTCCTTATTCCGCAAAGCCGCAAAAGGCGCAGGAGCTTATGCTGAAAGAAAGCGAAGATGGATTTTCAGTCAAAAGAACGGATGGTTGGTATATTTTCTATAATGACAGTAAGCCCTACGCCAGAATTAATAATACAATTATGCACGAGGATGGACATATCGTTCTTGACCATTCAGAGGACAGTGAGCTTGCGGAAGCAGAAGCGAAGTTTTTTGCAAAGTTCGCGCTTGCTCCGCCGGTGCTGATACATAAATTTAATTTGCACAATTTCGATGCTGTTGCAGAGCGGTTTGAAATATCGCGTCAAGCCGCAGTTTACGCTTGGGATTATTATCAAAAATGGTTGCATTACGGCGGCGATACATATAAAAATTATGAAAGAAAGCTGTGCCGATTGTTCGGTATAGCGGTATAAAATATAAAGGAGGCAAGGACATGGGATTTACTTAAATAAAGAAAAAACACATTACAAAACTGTTGGCGCAGTTAAATAATGTGTTAATCGCGGATATGCTGAAAGCATAACCATTTACAGCGGGTTAAGATATTAACCTTGGTTATATTTTAGCATATCCTTTCGGAT
>CAJUFV010000078.1 GCA_910585795.1 uncultured Clostridia bacterium
ATTCAAAATTATTAGTCAGCATAGACACTGCACTGTGTCTTATCTCTGCCTTTTCTTTCAAACTTAACTCTGCCGTCAATCAACGCAAACAGTGTATCGTCACTGCCCTTGCCAACATTATTGCCTGGATGAATCTTAGTTCCTCTCTGTCTGACAAGAATGTTACCCGCAAGAACTGCCTGTCCGTCAGCTCTCTTTGCGCCAAGTCTCTTAGACTCACTGTCACGGCCATTTTTTGTACTACCCATACCTTTCTTATGAGCCATTTAAAACACCTCGTTTCTAAAACAAAATGATTATGCGTAAACTTATGCGTTAATCTTTGTGATTTCCACCTTTGTGAAAGGCTGTCTATGACCTTTCTTTTTACGCTCGTTCTTCTTTCTCTTCATCTTAAATACGTAAATTTTCTTAGCCTTACCGTTCTTAAGAACCTTAGCCTCAACAGTTGCGCCATCTACTGTAGGAGCGCCAACCTTTACGTCTTCGCCTTCACCAGCCATAAGCACCTGTTCAAATGTTACAGAAGCACCTTCTTCAACATCAAGCTTTTCAACAAAAAGTGTATCGCCTTCTGAAACCTTATACTGCTTACCACCTGTTACTATTACTGCGTACATTCTAAAACACCTCCTCTTATATTTATGAGGACACGCTATCGTAGGCAGCCATTACAATACTGCACAGCTTTAAAACCCATTCTATGCGGTCACTATGATAGTTTACCATAATATTCATTACTTGTCAAGCCTTTTTTAATCTTCCTTAATATTAATTATAACTCCTACCGACGGTTTCGGATATACACTGACTGTCATTTCAGGAAGTCTCTCACCTACCGCGGTAATATTCTTTATCTGTTCAACCCTTACAGGATTCATAATAAACATAATATCATAATCCCCATTCTGAACACCTTCATAGCATAAATTATAGCTTCGCGTAGGAGTCACATATTCCTCATAATTTTCTTCGGTTATACGAAAAACATCCTCTAAGACCAGTTTATTCAACGCTACAAGGTCAAGCCGGCAATATTCCTTCGACATCTCGGGATATACTTCCTTTTTAATATAATCATTATCTGTCAGAACCATACGGTAAAAATAGTCGCCGCCGCAATACGCCGCAATCCTTGTTTCAGACTTAACCGTAGCAATCTGCTTAACCATAGTTTCTACTATCGACTCATCACCTGAATCTACAATTATCTTTTCTACTTTAAAATAATCCTGGGAATTTGCTATAAAGTGAGCCTCACTAAAACTTCGCGGAGTTTTTATTCCTCTGTGTACCGGCAATACGACAATCCCGTCAGATTTTGAATTAGATAATGACATCATAATGTAATTATACGGTTCATCACCGGTATGATTCGGATTATTTGCCTTCATATAATTTCTATACTTCAAACAGGTTTCATAACGTGTCTGACCATCTGTTATATAAAGAGCCATATCTTTAAAATGCTCAACAATAAAATCAATAGTAGGCTGATAGGAAATTTTCCATATTTTCTGATGAAGTTTTTCCTCCGCAGAAAACTCAGCATCTGGCTTTTCCTCGCGCAGCTCATTCATAAGATTATATAAATCCTTCTCCTGCTCCATATATATACAGCTTATCATGCTCATATCCGCGTTTGTAGCTGAAAGCAGCTCATATCTGTCTGACATAGATACCTCATGAGGCTTTTCACAAGGCATAATATTGCCGCTTCCTATATCTTCAAGCTCCACAAGCGCAACAAAATTTGTATTTGAATACATCGTACCGCCAATTTCCATTGACTGCTCATACATATATATAACAGGCTCTCTGTCTCGTACAAGAATATCCTCATCTATCCATTTATCAAGGAAAGTCTTTGCCCTTGTAAACGCGTTATCCTCTGTTGTGTCTGTTTCATATTTTCTGCCGGAAAAAAGACGCACTGAATTATATTCACTCTTTTCATAAAGAGCGTCCTTGTCCTCCGCGGACATATTATAATACGGCGGTGATACTACCGAACCTATATTAACTATTTTGTTCTCATTATATCTATATCCTCTGAACGGTTTTATATTTGCCATAATTTACCTTAACCTTTCTTAACAAGTACCGTATGTAAAGATACACAATCCCTTATTACTAATAATATACTAGTATTTTCAAT
>CAJUFV010000079.1 GCA_910585795.1 uncultured Clostridia bacterium
TAATTTTACAATTGAATAAAAGAAAAAAAATATCATAAACTAAGGATATATTTATTTTGAAAGCGAGGAAAATCATTTGAGAGACAGCAAAATATTTGAAGTGCTGCAAAGAGTAGGACGTTCGTTTATGCTGCCGATAGCTATTTTGCCGGTAGCCGGATTGCTGCTTGGTATAGGCAGCTCGTTCACAAACGAAACAATGCTCAGCACATACGGACTTCTGGGTATTATGGGACCCGGAACTATTATTCACGGAATTTTATCTGTTATGAGCGCGGCGGGTAATATTGTATTTGCAAATTTGCCGCTGCTGTTTGCAATCGGTGTTTCAATCGGTATGGCAAAGCGTGAGAAGGAAGTTGCCGCGCTGGCAAGTGTCATAGCGTTTTTTATTATGCATACCACAATCAGCGCTCTTATCGCCGTAAATTACGGAAGCGGCGATATGAGTACTGACGCGATGCTTCTGGCGTGTTCTAAGCTGGAGCAGAGCCATAATTTGAGCGGAGCGACATCTGTTGTACTGGGAATTTACTCACTTAATATGGGTGTATTCGGCGGTATCATTGTAGGCTTAGGTACAGCGGCTCTGCATAACAGATTTTATAAAATACAGCTTCCACAAATGCTGTCATTTTTTGGCGGAACACGTTTTGTGCCGATTATATCGGCGCTGATATTCCTGCTTGTGGGAATTGTTATGTATTTTATATGGCCGTATATTCAGATGTTTATTTCACTTCTGGGAAATCTTGTACAGAATACAGGATATATAGGAACGCTGATTTACGGAATTATTGAGAGAGCGCTGATACCTTTTGGACTTCACCATGTGTTCTATATGCCGTTCTGGCAGACAAATGTCGGTGGTTCTATGGAAATTGGCGGTCAGATGATAAACGGAGCACAGAATATATTCTTTGCTCAGTTGGCTGACCCTTCAACGACTAAATTTTCTGTTGAAGCTACCAGATTTATGGCCGGAAAATTCCCGTTCATGATTTTTGGTCTGCCTGGCGCAGCGCTGGCAATGTACAAATGTGCAAGAACAGAAAAGAAAAAAGCGGTTGGCGGTCTGTTGCTTTCAGCCGCGCTGACAGCTATGTTGACAGGTATTACTGAGCCGATTGAATTTACCTTCCTTTTTGTTGCTCCGATATTATATATCGTGCATTGTGTGTTGGCGGGACTATCGTTCATGCTGATGCATATTTTTGGAGTTGGAGTGGGAATGACATTCTCCGGCGGTATTATAGATATGTCGCTGTTCGGAATTTTACAGGGAAATGCAAAAACAAGCTGGATTAATATTGTCCTTGTAGGTATTGTATATTTCTTTGTTTACTGGGGAGTATTTACTTTCCTGATAAAGAGATTTAAATTAAAAACTCCCGGACGTGAAGCTGATAATGAGGAAACCAAGCTTTATACAAGAGCTGATGTAAACGCGCGTAAGGACAGAGACAGAGTTTCTGCGCTTATATTAGAAGGACTGGGGGGAAAGGAAAATATTTCTGATATTGACTGCTGTGCCACAAGACTTCGTATAACGGTTAATAACAGCTCAAAGGTCAGTGAAAAAACACTGAAAGAAAGCGGAGCCGCAGGAGTAATACAAAAAGGAAATGGAATACAGGTTATTTACGGTCCGCGCGTGACGGTAATTAAATCTAATCTTGAGGATTATATAGAAAGCGGTAAAAGCGGTGAAGCAGATATATCAGAGGAAGTAAATACTAATGAAAAAACTGAGCCTATAGGAGCTGGTGTAACAACAATAATAACAGCGCCGGTAAAAGGACATGTAATTTCTCTTGAAAAGGTTGAGGATGATGTATTTTCTTCAGGCATGCTGGGAAAAGGTGTTGCTATTGAGCCTGCGGAGGGTAAGATATTTGCTCCGGCAGACGGCGTTGTAGATAATATAACAGAAAGTCGTCATGCGATTGG
Organism: uncultured Clostridia bacterium; assembly: GCA_910585795.1. Lineage (GTDB taxonomy): Bacteria > Bacillota > Clostridia > UBA1381 > UBA1381 > Hominilimicola. Next base: position 1,951 of record CAJUFV010000079.1, read on the forward strand.
TCTTATTGCGGAAAATGACGCTAATATTCTTATTCATGTAGGAATTGATACAGTTAAATTAAACGGAAGAAATTTTGATGTTAAGGTTGAAGAAGGCGCAAAAGTGAAAAAAGGTGACCTTCTTATGACATTTGATATAAATGCGATAAAGAAGAGCGGATACAAAGTTACTACTCCGATAATTATATGTAACAGCGATGATTTTAAAAAGATAAATACTGCGGCGGAAGACGCAGTAAACGCGGGCGATGAAATTATAAAAATTGTAAAGTAAAAATGAGGAGCATAGCCGGAGTTTTCCGGTTATGCTCTATTTAAAGAAAAATATGAAAACCAATATTAAATATTGCATTTGAAAATGTATATTCCTATTTTTCTTGCGTACTTCATCATTCTATATAAATCGTTATTCTTATCTTCAACATAAGCTATCATATAATTTGAACGGTTTACCATAAAGTATTTAATTGCTTTTAAAGAGTTTTCATCTTTAATTTTCGGAATAATAACTTTATCAAAATGCAGAGGTAATTTTTGGGGATTCATTGCAGTTGTATAATGCATAACTACGCACAGTTTTAGGTATCGGTATTTCATTTTAAAATATGCTATCATTACTTCGCATGCTATATCAAATTCGGTTAGATGTTCACTATAAAATGTCGTGACTTTTTCATATTTTATTAGTTGAATCATCATATCATGTATTTTTTTAAAATCATGTTTATTTATATTTTTTTTATCTCCGCAGATACAGCATATTTTTTCTTGCATAAGAAATCACCTCAATAAAATCATAGCCATATAGTACTTATAAGTTCTATTGCTATCATTTTACATTAAATTTGTGATATTGTCAATAGTACATATTGATACTAAATGGAGTGATTATTATGTATTTTTACAGGTTAAAAGATTTACGGGAGGATAGGGATTTAAAACAGAGTGATATTGCGGATATACTTGGTATTGAACAGACAGTATATTCTAGATATGAAAGAGGCTATCAGACTATTCCCATAAAATTTTTATTGGAGCTTGCGGATTTTTATAAGACATCGACTGATTATCTTCTTGGGCGGACTAATGAATTCAAGCCTTATCCGAAAATTAAATAAAGATTTGTATAATAAAAAACGCATCACAATTGTGATGCGTTTTTATTATTTTATTACTATTTTATCCTGGTCTTTATATACAGGTATTTCAAATCGGTATTGCGCTGTCGGAAATGCCTCAAACATAGCGCTCATATTTTTTGACTGTTTGGAAGCCCATGCGACGTCGCTTGCGTACTGGTGTACTGCTGGTTTGTCGGGATTCCATCTCATCTTGTACAATGTGTTTTGCTGATATTTTGAATTATTGATATAATTGTCACTTATCCATTCAGCGCCGCCTTCAATAGCCAGTTCCACACTTGTCCATCCCTGTTCGTAGGCATATTTTGCGCCTTCAGCTACAGGCGCTTCATCAACGGCTCCTATGCCAAACATATTGTATACTGTCACACCGTTATAATCAATGCCGGACGCAAGTTCAGATGTACCGTTACCGGATTCAAGACATGCGTGTATAACTAAATATATCTCGCTTATATTATTTGTTTCAGCGGCATTCTTAAAGATTTCGCCGTGGCCGCTTAAAATACCCTTGCCGTTTAAATATGAGTCAAGAACAGAAGCGTCAACATCATTTGATGCGCCCAAATCAATAAACTGATATTTTTCATAGCCTGTTATAAGATTTGCGGGGTTTACATACTGTTCTACACTGTCGCTGTCCGCCGGAATAACCTCATTTGTAAATAATGTAGGTGAAGCGGTCATTTGCTGATTGACCATTTCTTCAATAGTCATATTGTATTCGGTATATATAATAGGAATATCTTCCTGTCGTTTTTCCCATGTAGTAACAGTGACGGTACATTTTGCCTCATATCCGCCGTCAGCGGTTTTTGCATAAACATCTGTTTTTCCTACACCGCAGGGATATACAAGGCCGTCCTTGTCAACGGATACAATGGTTTCATCGTCACTGTACCATTCAACATCTTTTATTGTCGCGTCATCAGGAGTAATTACTGCATTTAGCTGAGCCGTTACAGGCTTATCCACATAAAGAGTCATTTTATCCTGAGACATTGTAATTCCTTCAACTGCTTTGACAACGTTTACTTTAAGTCTTGCGTGTGCTCTGCCGCTTGTTACATTAATAACAGTTTCTCCGATTTTACCTGTCGGAGTAACTATTCCCTGTGCGTCAACGGCGGCTATTGATATATCCTCCGATTTATATGTAAGTTTTTTATCAGTGGTATTTACCGGCATTACAGTTGCTTCTATATGAAAAGGTTTGTTTTCTCTGTCAGCGTAAAATATAACCTTGCCTTTATTCAAATTTATAGTACGGGCGTTAACCTTTTCCCATGTAGATACAGGCGTAAAATATATATCGTCAGTTTCATAGGCGTCATCTTCTGTTTCCACTTTATATGCTCCCATAACCGTTGAGGCAGAAAGTATAAAAACGGATAATATAAGTAAAATTTTTTTCAAAATTCACTCACCTCAATAATTTAAGTAATATAAATTATTTTATATAAATATATCGTTTATGTCAATGGGAATTTAATTAAAAAGGTGATTTTTTTATCAAAAAACATTGTAAATTACTGAAAAGTAGTATATAATTAAAACATATATACAGAAATAACCAAGGAGGATTTTAGTTAAATGGAAAATACAGAGCAGACACAAGAACAGTTGTCGCAGCTTTTACAGGTACGGCGTGACAAGCTGACGGATTTACAAAATGAAAACAGAGACCCGTTTAAGATTACGAAATTTGACCGTTCTCATACATCGGCTCAGATAAAGGGAAATTATACTGAAGAAGAACGCGAGCTTACAAAACGCGGCAGTGATGAGGTTCAGATAATAAAAGCAAGGATTTCCCAGCTTGACGGACAGCTTGTATCTATTGCCGGACGTATTATGTCTAAGCGCGGAATGGGTAAGGTTGGTTTTGTTCATATTGCTGATATAGACGGACAAATTCAGTTATTTGTAAAAAAAGATTTGCTTGGTGAAGATGAATATAATCGCTTTAAAAAGCTTGATATAGGAGATATAGTAGGTGCTGAGGGAGAGGTATTTACAACTCAGACAGGTGAAATCTCAATAAGAGCGTCAAAAATTACGCTTCTTTCAAAATCACTTCTTCCCCTGCCCGAAAAATTTCATGGTATGACAGATACAGATTTAAGATACCGTCAGAGATACATTGACCTGATAATGAATGATGATGTTAAAAGAACATTTATGAACAGGTCGAAAATTATAGCGTCTATACGCGGTTATTTGAATAATCAGGGATTCCTTGAGGTTGAAACACCGATGCTTGTTTCAAATGCGGGAGGAGCGGCTGCGCGTCCGTTTGAAACGCATTTCAATGCGCTGGACGAAGACTTTAAACTGCGTATATCATTGGAATTGTATTTAAAGCGTCTTATTGTCGGAGGTTTTGACCGTGTATATGAAATAGGCCGTGTGTTCCGTAATGAGGGCCTGGATACGCGCCACAATCCTGAATTTACGCTTATGGAGCTGTATCAGGCGTACACTGATTATCATGGTATGATGGATTTAACTGAAAATATGTATCGTCATGTTGCGCAGGAGGTTTTAGGTACAACAAAGATTGTGTATAACGTCGTTGAGATGGATTTAGGCAAGCCGTTTGAGCGCATTACAATGGTGGACGCAGTAAAGAAATATGCGAATGTTGATTTTAACGAGATTAAAACTCTTGACGAGGCGCGCGCTGCGGCAGATGCAAAGCATGTTGAGTATGAGAAAAGACATAAGAAGGGCGATATATTGAATCTATTCTTTGAGGAATTTGTAGAAGAGCATTTAATTCAGCCTACATTTGTTATGGACCATCCTGTTGAGATTTCGCCGCTTACAAAGAAAAAGCCTGACAATCCTGATTATGTGGAGCGTTTTGAGTTCTTTATGAACGGTTGGGAAATGGCGAACGCTTATTCAGAGCTTAATGACCCGATTGACCAGCGGGAACGCTTTAAGGCGCAGGAAGAGCTTTTGGCACAGGGTGACGAAGAGGCAAACACAACTGATGAGGACTTTATGCGCGCTCTTGAAATCGGTATGCCTCCTACAGGCGGTATCGGCTTTGGTATCGACCGCATGTGTATGCTTCTTACCGATTCTCCCGCAATTCGTGATGTGCTTCTGTTCCCGACAATGAAGCCATTAGGCTAAAAAACGGCTTAGGTATGCGGTTTTGAGAGTTTAAAAAGTAAAATTTACGACCAATTTACGACCAA
>CAJUFV010000080.1 GCA_910585795.1 uncultured Clostridia bacterium
ATAACAATGCAAATATAATATGTCTCGGCGGACGTGTTACAGGCAGGGAAAAGGCTAATATGATTGTTGATACATATCTTGAAGCACAATTTCAGGGAGGCCGGCATCTTGAACGAATAAATAAAATTCATAAGTTTGAGGAAATATAAGATATTAAAACAGACAGTGCGTTGCACTGTCTGTTTTTTATCTTACGGAATTTATATTAAAAGCCCAAAACAGGCTGTAATTGTTTGCCTTCAAAAGCAGCCAGTATGGCCGCGGGAAGCTGTTCAAAGTCCGCTACAAGTGAGCAGGGCTTATTTATGTAATCATCCTGAGAGAAAGGCAAAAAATATAAATTCTTGCAGTTTAAAAGTGTGCCGATATTTTTAGCGGCAGTACCAAGACCGTCATTGGTGGAAACGGCAAGTAAAACAGGCCGTTGATTGCGCAAATGTGCTTTTACTGACATTGTAACAGATGTATCCGCGATACCATTAGCGATTTTCGCAAGCGAATTACCTGTGCAGGGAAGCACTACAAGCATATCAAGCATACCTTTAGGGCCTATAGGCTCAGCGTCTTTTATAGTATGAATTATATCATTGCCGGTCATCAGCTTGATTTTGTTGTGAAAGTCCTCTGCCTTACCAAAACGTGTGTCTGTGCTGTAAGACATCTCACTCATAATCGGTATAATATTAGCTCCTGTCTGAGTTAGCTCATTTAAAACGCCCAGTGCATTTTTAAAGGTGCAGAAGGAGCCGCACATTGCAAAGCCTATGGTTTTATTTTCCCAATCCAAAATTTACACCCCCAATTCTTTTATGATATTCATTATTGTATCTTTAATAATAGCGCCTGAGCTTACGGGAGCGATTTTTCCCGGTGTGAACGCGACAAATTGACACAAAATAGTAATAGGACGTGTTTTATAATAAATATACTGTTTTGGGTGATGTAATGGTGAAAGAGAAATATAGGCTAAAACAGGAGCTAAAGAATGGAGCGGTTAATATACGTATTTTTGAGGCGGAAAGATATGGAGCAAGAGAGGCGGCTGTAAAGCAGCTTGAAAGAATTTACAGGGAGTACCGAGTAAAATGAATGCTGTATATGTACGTCAGTCTGTGGATAAGCATGATAGTATATCTATTGAAGGTCAGATAGACGCTTGTCTGCGGGAGATTGGACCTTATCCGTATCGGATTTATACGGATAAGGGATTTTCAGGAAAGAATATAAATCGTCCGCAGTTTCAAAAGCTTATGGACGATATAAAATCAGGAGAGATTTCGCGTGTGTTTGTTTATAAAATCGATCGTATAAGCCGTGCGATTCTTGATTTTGGAAAGATTATGGAGTTATTTGAACAATATGGTGTGGAATTTATATCACATACTGAAAAGTTTGACACATCAACTCCTATGGGTAAGGCGATGCTAAATATAATAATGGTGTTTGCTCAGCTTGAACGTGAGACAATTCAGCAGCGAATAACAGACAATTATTACAGCAGAGGTGAAAAAGGCTTCTATTTGGGCGGATATCCGCCATTTGGATATGTAAAAAAGGAAACTACAAAGTTTGGGAAAAAAACATATTGTTATAAAAAGGTTGAGGAAGAAGCTAAGATTATTAATGATATATATACTTCCTATGGAATTATGGGCAGGTCCATGAACTCAATTGCCCGAGAGCTTAATCAGAAAGGAATTTATACACGCCGAAAAGAAAAATGGAGTCAGAGCGCTGTTGCGCGTATATTAAAAAGTCCAGTATATGCGTGCGCAGACGCGGATGTGTATATTTATTTGAAAAATATGGGAGCTTATATGAATAATCCGGTAGAGGAATATACAGGCAAAAACGGCTGTTATATTTATGGTAACGCTCAGAAACGAAAACAATTAAATAATTATGAAGGAGATTATATAACACTGGGGGAACATGAGGGGATTATTTCACCTGATTTATGGCTTGATGTTCAAAGGAAGCGTATAGGGAGACAGCGGCACAGTAACATCGGAACAGGTTCTTTGTCATGGCTTCAGGGAATGGTGAAATGCCGCTGCTGCGGATATTCATGCTATGTAAAAAAATATTCAGGCGGTCATAGGTACTTCTATTGCAGGGGCAAAAGAAATGGCGTATGTAAAGCGTCAAAGAAAATGATAAGATGTGATATGCTTGAAGAATCTGCGGAAAGTATAATTAATAATCGCATTGATTTATTTGACGGTATAAAAATATCAGAGAAAGTAAATTTTGAAATTAATAGTCTGAAAATAAAAATATCGGATATAGAGACAAAAATTGAAAGACTGATAAGGATTGCGGGTGGGTCGGATGATGTTAGCGCAGTATACATTAATGATGAGCTGAAAAGACTGGACGGTGAAAAAACAAAGGCTGAGAAGCATTTAGAAGCAGCATTAATGGTCGGGGGAGAATATTTTGACGGACAAAAAATAAAACGGTTGTTTAGCGATGGCAGTGTAGAAGCAAAAAAAAGAATAGCATCAGCAATGATAGGAGTTATACAGCTAGATGGAGATGATGTGGATATATATTTAAAATAAAAAGGAACTGCTTTGGCAGTTCCTTTAAAATTAACATTCTTTATCCCATAGTTCCTGGAAAAACTCTGAATAATCAGTATTACCCTGCTGAATACAGTCAATAGCTGAACGCGGATGAAGATTAAGAATCCCTGTAAGAAGGTATGGAATATCGTATCCCCATACAAGGCCGTCATTCTTTAGCTTCAGCATTTCATTTTGAACAAATTTAAGAACAGGGTCTAGCTTATATTTAGGATTTTTAAGGAATCCTACAAGCGCTTCCATAGGACAGTTGCCTGCTCCTCTGCCTATACCGCTCATTGTGGCGTCAAGGACACTGACACCTCTGGCAGTTGCTTCAATTGTGTTGGCAAATGCCATCTGCTGATTATTATGCGCGTGTATACCGATTTTTTTGCCGTATTTCTCGCCTACTTCAGTGTACATTTCTGCAAGCTCTCTAATTTGTTCAGGGTACATAGAACCGTAGCTGTCAACAATGCAAATCATATCGGCTCCGCTCTGACCAATAAGCTCAAGTGCTTGTTTTATATCTTTGTCGTTTGAAGTTGAAACGGCCATAATATTAATACTTGTTTCATACCCTTTGGACTTACAATATTCAGCCATATCAATTGCCGCTGGAATTGTGTTGATATACGTTGCGACACGTATGAGGTCAATTACGCTGTCATTCTTGTCAAGAATATCGTTTTCAAGGTCTGTTCTTCCTACGTCAGCCATGACGGATAGCTTTAAAGAAGTATTATTGTCTCCGACTATACCTCTTATGGCTTCCTCGTTACAAAATTTCCATTTACCGAATTTGTTTACATCAAAAAGTTCTTTTGAGGCCTTATAGCCAAATTCCATGTAATCTACTCCTGCTTTTACATTTGTTTGATATAGTTTTTTTACAAACTCATCAGTGAAATGAAAGCTGTTTACCAATCCTCCGTCTCGGATTGTTGCGTCTAAGACCTGAATATCAGGTCTGTAAGACAATAATGTTCCTTGTTGTGGTGCCATTATTTTTTTCCTCCTACCATACTACATTATTTTTTGTAACGTACAAAAAACATATACATTCTAAC
>CAJUFV010000081.1 GCA_910585795.1 uncultured Clostridia bacterium
AGCGTCAAGGATATATTGTGAAACCCTCACCAGTCTGACCATTATGCAAATCTTTTTGACCATTTAACGATGGTCTGTTTGCCATGCCTTTTTTTTCTGTATTATATTTTTCTTTATTTGATTTTTGTTTCAACCTTTTACCTCCTACTATAATTAGACAATTTAAAACATTTTTTGTGACACAAAAAATAAAAATTATTTATGATAAATATGCTTGTACATTCTTGACAGCTCCTTTTCACCGTTACACTTTGTCATACATATAAATTCCCAGCCGTATTTTTCGTAAAAAGACGTATGGTCGGTGACAAGATACATAGTATCAATACCTTTTGTGTGAAAATCGTCACAGACAAACTGAAGCATTTTGCCGGCTATTCCATGATTACGGTATATATGTTCGACATAAACCGCGCAGATATTAGGCTTTAAATCCTTTCTTTCATGAAAATCGTTTTCGATTACGCCTATACCCGCGATGATTTTTTCTTTGCAGAGAACAATATACCATTGAGGTATATCAGAATTCCGCTTAAGACACTCGCTTATACTTTCAGAGTAAGCTGATTTCGGAATATTCCATTTTTTATGAAACCAATCGGCGGCTTGCGGCGCGAACTCTGGATGCTCCCGTATTTTTATTATCTTATAATTTTTCATGAAAAATAAACTCCTTTGCATATTTAACTCCGCGTTTATATGTTCGGTTCATATAACAATTATATATTACGGTGACAGCGCTGTCAATGCGCTGTAGTGGATTAAGTCTTAATAAAGGATATTCTGCGGAGGTTAAAATTATAAAATTAACAAAAAATGCTTGACAACAGGAAATAAAATCTATATAATAGATAAGGTGTCTATTTTTGAATAGGAATAAAGCCGGCTGATTGGGGTCGGACAGTAAGCAGAGGAGGTGCTGTAGAAATGAAAATGACTTATCAACCGAAAAAGCGTCAGAGAGCTAAGGAACACGGTTTTAGAAAGAGAATGTCAACTAAGTCAGGCAGAAGAATTCTGGCAAGCAGAAGACAGAGAGGCAGAAAGAAGTTATCTGCATAATATATGAAAGACTTAGGCAGGAAGTGAGGAGGAACTCTTTGCTTGTTGCCTTTTTTCATAACGATGGGAAATTTTGCATTATGGGAAATTTTTCCCGTTAAAAAGCGTTTTTTCGTATTCTTTACTGTACAAAGGATATGGAAGATGTACTTTAATGCTTTTTATAAAATGGAGTTTTTAAATGAAAAACACTCAGAGCTTAAAGCTTAACAGAGATTTCAGGCGCGTATATAAGAGTGAAAGCTTTGTTGGCGGATATACCGTAGTATATATGCGTAAAAACAGATATTCGTTTAACCGTCTTGGTCTTACAGTTGGTAAGAACGTAGGCAAAGCAGTTGTAAGGAATCGTTTAAAACGGCTAATGCGTGAAAGCTATCGTCTTATGGAGGACGAGCTGAAAAGCGGTTATGATTTTATTATTGTTGCGCGTAACAGAGCAGTAGATAAAACCTTTGTTCAAATTCGTCAGGATATCGCGTATGCAATGAAAAAACTGAATCTTAAGGCTTGATGCGCGGCGCTGAGAGGAATTGTAATAATGAAAAAAATATTAATCTTTTTGATTGATTTTTACAGACACCATATTTCACCGTATAAGGGCGGGGCTTGCTGCCGGTTTATCCCTACCTGCTCGCAATACGCAAGAGAAGCAATTGAAAAATACGGTGCGGTGCGGGGTACTTATCTGGCTGTAAGGAGACTGCTTAAATGTCATCCGTTTCACAGCGGCGGTTATGACCCTGTTCCTGATAAACATAAAGGCGGCAGAGAGGAAAAATAAGTCATATGTTTGATTATATTATAACACGACCGATGGGCTTTATAATTGAGCACATCTACAATCTTGTTTCAAACTATGGTCTGGCGATAATTATATTTACTGTGATTATTAAGCTGATACTGATTCCGCTTAATATTCGTTCGCAGAAGGCAATGAAAAAGCAGCAGAAGATTCAGCCTGTGCTTGCGGAGCTTCAAAAAAAATACGCTAATGACCAGCCAAAGCTTCAGCGTGAGATGACTAAGCTTTATAAGGAAAATAACATAAGCATGACGGGCGGATGCCTGCCTATGCTGGTACAGTTTCCTATACTTGTGGGACTGTATCAGGTTATACAGAAGCCTATATCATATCTTGTTGGTGTAACTTCAGATATGTGGAATACGGCTCCGTTTATAAACGAGGTAGTTCGTCTGCAAAAGTCAATTGTTGAGTTGGGGCATAATATAGGTAATCTTGCTAGTATGTCTATGGAACAGCTTGCGAATAACTCACAAATTCAGCTTTCAAGATGGGCTGAGATGATTGGAACAAACGGGACTGCTCTTGAAGGAGTTACTGGTGCTCATCCGTGGGTGCTTAACTTTAATTTTATGGGGCTTGACCTTTCCAACGCGCCGTCAGCGGCTTTAAATTATATAATGCGTCTTGACTTTTCAAACTGGAGCATTGTTGCTTTGCTTGTAATTCCAGTGTTGGCGGTAGTGTCATCGCTGATATCAATGAAGCTTACACAGGCGCAGTCAGGTCAGAATAATAACGATAACGGACAGGCGGCTCAGATGTCAAAAACTATGGGTTTGATGATGCCTGTCATGACCGGATTTTTTACATTCACACTGCCGGCAGGTCTTGGACTGTACTGGATAATTAGCTCAGTAACACAGATTTTGCAGCAGTTAGTCACAAACGTATATTTGGATAAGAAAGGGGAGGATGTAGTTGTCAAAATTCCTGAGAAACAGCAAAAGCATAGAAAAAAGCGCAAAAAATAAAGAGACGGCGATTGAGGCGGCACTAAATGAGTTGGGCGTAAAACGCGAAGATGCTGAAATTGAGATTCTTGACGAAGGCTCAAAAGGCTTTCTGGGGCTTGGAGCAAGAGATGCCCGCGTTAAAGTGACGGCGGAAGTGAAAGCAAATGATGTATCGTATGAACATAGGGATTCAAAGGTTAAAGCAGCAGCGAAGCCTAAAGCGGCAGAAAAAAACGAAACTGCGGACAAGCCAAAAACTGAAAATAAACCGAAGTCCGTGAATAAGCCGAAGAAGATATCAGCAGACGGAGTTGAAGCAGACGCAAAGAAATTTCTTGCCGGTATATTCAGCGCTATGAATCTTGATGTTAATATTGAAACAAAAATGAGTGAGCAGGACATGTCAATTGACCTTTCAGGCGATAATATGGGTATTGTTATCGGAAAGAGAGGAGATACGCTGGACAGCCTTCAGTATCTTACCTCGCTTGTTGTTAATCAGTACAGTGAGGATTATATTAAGGTTTCGATAGATACTGAAAATTATAGAGAAAAGCGTGAAGAAGCCCTTTTGGCTCTATCCTCGCGTCTTGCTGACAAGGTGACACGTACAGGTAAAAAGTTTACTTTAGAGCCGATGAATCCGTATGAAAGACGTATCATTCATTCTAACCTTCAGAACAGCGAAACTGTCTCGACATACTCCGTAGGCAGTGAGCCGTACAGAAAGGTTGTTATTGCGCCTAAAAATGCAAAACCGTATAAAAAAGACGGATATAAAAAAAGAAATTCAAAACCGGAAAAGCAAAATAAACCTGTAGCTGAAAAAACAGGTTCTTATACTACAACATATAAGGCTGATTTTAAACCTCAGCAGCATAAAGCTGAATATAAAAATTTTGAGGATTATCTTGCCGGTCATAGTGATGAGTTTAACGGTGATGAAGAATAAAAATCAAAAAGCTGACGTACTTTGAATGCGTCAGCTTTTTATTTGGAAATTTCGTTTAAGTGAACATTTTGAATAAATATATACTGCTTTTCGTATACTAAAACAAAAAAATGAAAGGCAGGTTTATGTTATGTTGAGAGGAAAAATAGTTGTTATAGGAGCAGGCTTTGTCGGTTCGACAACTGCGTATACAATTATGCTGGATGGATTTTTTCAGGAAATAGTGCTGATTGATTTGAATAAGGAAAAGGCGGAGGGCGACGCTCTGGATATGGTTCACGGTGTATCACTGCGCAAGCCTGTAAGTGTATACAGCGGTGATTATAAGGATTGTGCCGAGGCGGATATTGTTGTTATTACGGCTGGTGTAAATCAAAAGGTAGGAGAAACTCGAATTGACCTTTTAAAGAGAAATGCAGATGTTTTCAAGAATATAGTAGGGAATATAATGAAATACGCACCGGATGATGTGATATTGCTTACTGTTACAAATCCTGTTGATATACTAACATATATTACCTATAAGCTGTCGGGACTGCCTAAGCATAGGGTAATAGGTTCGGGAACGGTTCTGGATACGTCGCGTCTGAAATATCTGATAAGCCGTCATACGGGAATTGACGCGCGTTACTGTCATACGTATATAATAGGCGAGCATGGCGACAGCGAGGTTGCCGCGTGGAGTATGACTAATATTGCGGGAATGGATATGCATAAATTTTTTGAAAATTACGGGAAATGTACAGACGCGGATCTTGAAAAGATGTATAATGAGGTTAAAAATTCCGCGTATGAAATAATCAAAAAGAAGGGCGCGACTTATTATGCAATAGCGGCGGCGGTAGCTCGTATTGTAGAGGTTATCGCAGGGTCGGAAAATTCTGTGCTTACAGTGTCAAGTGTGCTTGACGGCGAGTACGGAGTAAGCGATATTGCGCTTAGTGTACCCGTCCAGCTTTCGGGAGAAGGTGTGGAGCGTGTGCTTGATGTGCCGTTCAGCGAGAAGGAGCTAAGCGGACTTAGAAACAGCGCGCACACGCTTAAAGAAAGTTTGAAATCAATCGGCTTTTAAAAATAAAAAGAGCGGTTATTACCGCTCTTTTGTAGTATCTGAGATATTCCATATATTATCGCTTTCTTTTGCGATGTGTATACTTTCTCTGAAAATAGCGCGCGCATTATATTGGCGATAAATGATTTCCTGTTCGTTGAGCTGAAAGAATATTTCAGAGTTTTCTTCTGTAAATTTCTTTTCAAATTTTGTTTTTATATCGGTTAATGCTTGATTTAATTGTGCGTATGGCTTAGATTGAGGTATGGTATCTATTATTGAGTCAATTTCTGCTTTTGTTAACGGATATGTATATTTACCGGAAAAATATATCTGTATTGCTTTCAGAACAGAATAAATACTCTCATGTGTAATAATATTTGAAACTATTGTTTCAAATTCTATCAGGTCCTCATCGGACATATTAAGCTTGTCCCTTATACGAAAATATTCATTTACGCATCCGTCATATTCGCTGTCATGTATACTAAGATAATCGTCTATTTCGTCAACTACAATCTGTAAGCTTTTTATCGGGCATTGTAGAAGTTTTATATCGTTCATAATTGCTTCCTCCATTATTGTATAATATTAATTTATGTACAATAAAAAATGCGTAGTCTGTTAATCAAGACCACGCATAAAAACGTAGTCATGAGAAGAAAAGCTACCACACATTCTAATTCAGATACAATAAGAAGTAAATGAAAATCATGTCTACATTTTTTACATAAACGTACACTTCTTATGATTAACAATATTCAATTAGAATATGCGGTAGCTCTAATATATCATATTAGAGTAAATATTGCAAGAGAAAATA
>CAJUFV010000082.1 GCA_910585795.1 uncultured Clostridia bacterium
TGCCTGTATCTTCAAGTATCATTTTAACACAAAATTTGGAATGCTGCTCTACTGTTTTGGTTTCATAACCTTTTGTGCCTTGTAGCGCAGCGGAAAGGAATGGTCATAACTATGGATATAACTATGGATATAAAAAACAATGAAGAGCTGTCAATACTTATTGATAAAGCAGTAAACGGCGACAAACAAGCCCTTGAAACAATTATTCTCAGCGTTCAGGATTTAATTTTCAATCTATCCTTACGAATGCTCGGAACATTTGCTGATGCTGAAGACGCGTCTCAGGAAATCATACTGAAAATAATCACGCATTTAGCATCATTCCGGAAAGAAAGCTCATTTTCCACATGGGTATTCCGAATTGCGTCAAACTATCTGAAAAATTATACGAAGCACATGTTCGCGCACCATCCCCTGAGCTTTGAATTTTACAGCAGTGATATTCAGAACGAAAATGCTTATGATGTTCCCGACCTTACTCAGAATACTGACAAGCATTTACTGTCCGAAGAACTGAAAATGTCATGCACAAATGTTATGCTCCAATGCCTTGATACTGAAAGCAGATGTATATTCATTTTAGGAACAATGTTCAGGCTGGACAGCCGCATCGCCGGTGAAATTTTAGATATAACTCCTGAAGCATATCGCCAGCGCTTATCCAGAGCTCGAAAAAAAGTAGCTGATTTCCTTAACGCTTACTGCGGTGAATACGGCAGCGGAAAATGCAGATGCAAGAATAGAATCAATTACGCGATACAAAATCACAGAATTAATCCAAACAATCTTGATTTTAATGAAGCTTCCGAAATACCGCCGCAAACCATGCTTGACTTTAAAAATACGATGGAGGATATTGATGATTTAGCATTATATTTTTCCTTCTGCAAGACCTATCAGACACCGGAAGAAACCAAAGTGTTTATTAAGGATTTCCTTAATTCAAAATACATTTCTGTAATAAAAAATTCTTAAAGGAGAATATACTATGAATACAAAATTAATACTGGAATATCTTTCTGAACTAAAACAAAATAATAATCGTGAATGGTATCATGCCAATAAAAGCAAATACGTTGAAGCCAACGCGCAGTTTGAAGCATTTTTGCAGGAGCTTATTTTCAAAATAGGAGAATTTGACCCGAGCGTTTTACATAATATTCCTAAAAATCTAACCTTTAAGCTTGTGCGCGATACTCGCTTCAGTCATGATAAATCTCCGTATAATCCTGCTTTTAGAGCGCATATATCCTCAAAGGGAAAACTTCCTGTTCCTGTCGGTTACTATATTATGATTAAGCCTGATAATCAGTCGTTTCTGGGCGGCGGACTTTTTGCCGATATGTTCAGGGACGCAACATCCATGGTGCGTAACTACATATCCGCTCATCCATCAGAACTGGAAAGTATTATTTATGCTCCCGACTTCAAAAACCTTTTTACCGTACAGGGTTCAGCTCTTAAAAAGGTTCCCGCTGGTTACGACAAAGAGCACCCTATGGCCGAATTATTAAAAAACAAAAGCTGGTATTTAGAATATCCAATTACTGACGACCAGCTTCTCAGTCCAGAAAAGCTGATTGATTTATCTGTTAATATTTTCAAAACGATGAAGCCATTCAACGATTATCTGAACAAAGCCCTTGCTGATTTTACAATGCCGGAAAGATAGAGTGACAAGCCGAATAATACAAATATATTTATTAAAGCCGCGCTAATAAGCGCGGCTTTAGTCTTTATATTAGCTCTGTACTTTTTAATTCCGTAAATTTTTTCACCGCGATTAATTTTTCACAAAGTCCTGTAAAACGCTGGCGATACTGATTATTATTTGTCATGTTCATAACCGTTTTCTCACTTCCGACAAGAACAACCATATCTCTGGCCCGTGTAACAGCAGTATAAAAAAGATTCCTGCTCATAAGCACCGGAGCGAACGAGCACACAGGCATAATAACAATAGGAAATTCACTCCCCTGACTTTTATGCACTGTTATCGCGTAAGCAAGGTCCAGCTCATCAAGATTTGTAAAAGGATATTCCACCAGCTTGTCCTCATCAAAAACAATATTCATGTATTTATCCCGTACGGATATACTTTCTATAATCCCCATATCGCCGTTAAAAATCCCCATACCGTCCTCGCCGTTTTCACGCGAATACATCATATCATAATTATTCTTAGTCTGCATAACCTTATCGCCGACACGAAATACTGTATTTCCATAAACATGCTGAGGACGCATTGCGTAATAAGGATTTATATGTGATTGCAAAAGCTTGTTGAGCGCCGCCGTGCCCGCAAGTCCTTTCTTCATAGGCGAAAGCACCTGTATTGATGAAACCGGATTTACTCCGTAGCTTTTCGGCAAACGGTTTTTAAATAAATCCATAACAGTGAACGCGGCATCCTGAGGCGTTTTTCTTCGCAGGAAAAAAAAGTCGCTTGATTTTGATGATAAATCCGGCAGCTCTCCCCGATTAATTTTATGCGCATTGACAATTATCAAACTTTCCTCCGCCTGACGGAAAATCTTATTAAGCTGTATAACAGGAATTGTTTTACTTTCTATAATATCCCGTATAATATTTCCCGGCCCTATAGAAGGAAGCTGGTCCGCATCACCGGCAAGAATAACCCTTGCCCCATGCTTGACCGCCCTTAAAAAAGACGACATCAGCTTTATATCTATCATACTAACCTCATCAAGAATAATCACATCCGCCTTGAGAGGATTTTCTTCATTATGAGTAAACACACTGCGCCCTTCAGCATTACGCTGAGTGCCTAAAAGCCTGTGTATTGTTTTTGCTTCACAGCCGGTCACCTGACTCATTCGCTTGGCGGCACGTCCTGTCGGAGCCGCAAGCGCAATTGACAGCTTCAAATCATCAAGCAGGCTTATTATTGTATTTATAGTTGTTGTTTTACCCGTACCGGGCCCGCCGGTAAGCACCATACATCCGGACGACAACGCTGTCACAACTGCGTTGCGCTGTTCCGAAGCCAGACTAAACAGCGTCTTTTTTTCCAGCGCGTCAATCGCCTTTTCCGCCTTCGCCTCTGTTATTGTAAACTTCTGGGTATTTTGAGACATTGCTATAAGACGTCTGGCTATATAATATTCTGATTCATAATAATCATAAAGATAATATACTTCAGTATCATCAACTCTATCTGAAAAAATATCTTTCTGCCCTATAAGTTCTGCTATCGCCGCCTCCACTTCTATATCCTCAACCTTAAGCGTATATACAGTATGCTCATGAAGAATTGTTTTAGGCATATAAACATGACCATGTGTATACGCCGCTTCACGCAGTATATTTTTTATCCCTGCCCGTATTCTGATTACGCTGTTTTTCGGCATACCCATATTAAACGCAATAGTATCCGCTGTATTAAAAGAAATACCATCAACCATATCCGACAGAACATACGGGTTTTTCTTTATCATGTCAACCGAATTCGCGCCTAGAATATTATGAATTTTCACTGCCATATTCGCTGAAACTCCGTACTGCTGAAGAAACATTACAATACTCTGCATAGATTGAATTCGCGCGAACTCTTCCCCGATTTTTTTTGCCTTTTCTCTGCTTATTCCCTTTATTTCAGCAAGACGCTCAGGCTCAGCAAGCATTACGTTGAGCACATCACATCCGAAATGCTCAATTAGTTTTTTTGCTGTCGCCTCTCGTATTCCCGGAACAACTCCTGAACTAAGATAACGAATAATAGCATCCTCATCTGTAGGCATAATCGTCTCATAATATTCCGCCTTAAACTGTTCACCATAATCCGGATGAGTAATCCAATTCCCCGAAACCGCTACGCTTTCCCCCTCAGAAATAAACGGCATATATCCTGTAGAAATAAAAATCCCCTCTTCATCACTATCTATACAGCAAACTGTATAACCATCATCAGGATTGGAATATATTATCTCTTCAACTGTACCTGTCACTGTAATTATTTCACTCATTATACCGCTGCCGATTCCTTTCGTAAAGCTAATCTGAAAATCATTTTACAACCGCAATTATACCATTATCTATCCCATCAATCTGTCCTCCCGCATTCTGTATCATATCTATATATTCAATATGCTCTTTACCTATAAGCTCACCCATATATATAACAGGCACACCCGGAGGATACGGTACGACTGTACTGCACGAGACGCGTCCTCTGGCACTGACAAGAGGAATTCTTTCCTGAAACGCAAAAAACGCTTTCTGCGGGAATAAAATTTCATCACAATACGGCGGCGCAATTAGCGGTCTGCTATTTTGCACTTTAGCCGTATTCTTAACCGTCATACTCAATATTTTAAACAGCTTATCAATATCTTCAGAATTATTTGACGGCGTGACTATTAAAACAATATTAAATAAATCAGCCATTTCTATATCAATACCAGCACTACACAGTATACCGCTCATTTCAAATCCACTTATATTATAATCCGCAAAATTAATAACAATTCGAGTAATATCATCGTTTTTAAGAACCCTGACACCAATGCCTGAAAGACGCATTCTTAGCTTTCCGCAAAGCTCGGCGGTTCTTTTCCAGCTATTGCCGCTCTCCAACTCATCACGGGCAATATCAGCCGATGCCGCAATAACGTATGACGGACTGGAGGACTGAAACATACGCAGAGCGCTTTCCAGCCTGTCACGGTTCACACGCGCACCATTCACATGCAGATAAGCCGCTCCGTTCATTGCGTTAAGCGTCTTATGCGCGCTCTGACATACCGCGTCAGCGTACTTAACCGCAGTATCAGGAAAACTGCTGTCAGCTATAAAATGCGCTCCGTGCGCCTCGTCCACGAGCAGCGGTATATTTTTTTCATGGCACTCATCCGCAAGTACAGCAATATCAGAACATATTCCGTAATAATTAGGTGAAGTTACTATTACAGCGTCAATATCTTCATCAAGATACTTTTTCAAAGTTCCCGTTGATTCAGGAATATTAAAGCTATTAACGCTTTTAGGAAAAAACTTTATTTTTATACCCAGCAGAGCGCACGTATTTATAACACTCATATGACAATCACTGCCAGCGAGCAGTGTTCCGCCATTTGATACGGCTGAACATATCATTGTCTGAACGGCTGCTGTTGAACCGCCTGTAAGTATATAGCTTTTATCGCTGCCGTAAAGTCCTGAAAGCATATCCCGCGCTTTTTTTACATACTCGCCCGCGTTATGCAGATTTTCTGTTTGGTCAAGCTCTGTAACATCAAGCGACAGCAAATCTTTTTTAAGACCGCGCCCGTTTTTATGACCCGGCATCGCAAATGATATTCTATTTTTCACGGCGTAACCTGCCAGTCTGTCATATAATGGAGCGCTCATATTAATATCCCCTTTATTTTTTCTCTTTTATTATATAAAACTTTTTGCCGTATGTAAAGTAAATATAAGGAGGAAATTTGAA
>CAJUFV010000083.1 GCA_910585795.1 uncultured Clostridia bacterium
TACAGTAGAATTTAAAATGTAAAACAATGTTATTTTTAACACTGTAAATAAAAGCATTGGAGGAAAAAACTATGTTACAGAACAAGACCGCTCAAGCATGGCTTGACGAAATGGCTGCTATGTGTCAGCCTGACAACATTGTGCTTATCACAGGTGAAGAGGCTCAATTGGAGGCTTTAAGAGAAGAAGCTGTTAAAACAGGTGAAATGATTAAGCTTAACGAGGAAAAGCTTCCGGGCTGTTACTATCACAGAACCGCGGAAAATGACGTTGCCCGTGTTGAGGACAGAACATTTATCTGTACTCCGACAAAGGAAGAGGCAGGCCCTATCAATAACTGGATGGCTCCGGACGAAATGTATGCTAAGCTGAAGGCTTTGTACGCAGGCTCAATGAAGGGCAGAACAATGTATGTTATTCCTTATTCAATGGGACCTGTAGGTTCACCATTCTCAAAGATTGGTATTGAGCTTACAGACAGTATTTATGTTGTACTTAATATGGCTATTATGACAAGAGTCGGACAGAAGGTTCTTGACCAGCTTGGTACGGCTGATGATGCTGAGTTTATTAAATGCCTGCACGCAAAGAAGGATGTAAATCCTGATGACAGATATATCGTGCAGTTCCCGCAGGATAACACAATATGGTCAATCAATTCAGCTTACGGCGGTAACGTGCTTCTTGGAAAGAAGTGTTTTGCTCTTAGAATAGCTTCATATCTTGGTAAAAATCAAGGCTGGATGGCAGAGCATATGCTTATTTTAGGTCTTGAAAATCCTCAGGGAGAGGTTAAGTATATATGCGCAGCATTCCCGTCAGCATGCGGTAAGACAAATCTTGCAATGCTTATTCCGCCGGAATATCTTAAGGAACAGGGTTATAAGGTATGGACAGTAGGTGACGATATTTCATGGCTTAATATTGGTCCTGACGGAAGACTGTACGCTATTAATCCAGAAGCAGGTTTCTTCGGTGTTGCTCCGGGCACATCCGTAAAGACAAACTTTAATGCGCTTGAGTCAACAAAGAAAAATACAATTTTCACAAATGTCGCTATTAATAATGACGATATGACAGTTTGGTGGGAAGGTCTTGACAAGAATCCTCCTGTTAATGCTACTGAGTGGAAGGGTGCTAAGGTGAACGGTCCTGAGTATAGCGCGGATGGCAATAATCTTGCTCATCCTAACTCAAGATTTACGGCTCCGGCTGTAAATTGTCCGTGTATCTCTTCTGAATTTGAAAATCCGCAGGGTGTTCCTGTTGACGCTATTGTATTCGGCGGCAGACGCGCTAAGTGCGCTCCTCTTGTATATCAGTCAAGAGACTGGCAACACGGTACATTTATCGGAGCTACAATGGCATCAGAGACAACAGCGGCGGCGGCAGGCGCGGTTGGCGTTGTAAGACGTGACCCAATGGCTATGAAGCCGTTTGTTGGTTATAATATGGCAGATTACTGGGGTCACTGGCTTGAGATGGGTAAAAAGCTTGGCGATAAGGCTCCGAAGATTTTCCATGTTAACTGGTTCAGAAAGGATGACGAAGGACACTTCATGTGGCCAGGATTTGGTGATAACATGCGCGTACTTCTGTGGATTCTTGACAGATGCTCGGGTAAGGTTGACGCGGACGAGGTTGCGATTGGTTATGTTCCAAAGGCAAGCGATATTGATATTACAGGTCTTGAGGATGAAAAGATTGACCTTGAAGGACTTCTTGCGATAGACAAGAATGTATGGCTTGAGGATATTGCGAATATTGAGGAATATTTTGCGCAGTTCGGAGACAGACTTCCAAAGGAAATGGCAGACGAGCTTGCAAAGCTTAAGGCCAATCTTAATAAATAATTTAAAATTTTACAATGCAGTAAAAAGCAGGAAACAATTTTTGTTTCCTGCTTTTTATATAGCAAGTTTTGCAATGTTTTAAACAAAAAATGCAAAGATTAATCTGAATTTTTGTGCTATAATTATAAGTAACGAAATGATTGGGTAATAAAAGAAAGAGGAGGAAAAGAAATGAAGAACAAAATGAATATTCTTTGCTCTCTGCTTCTGGCATTGCAAATGCTTTTATCAACAATGGTTATGCCTGTTTTTGCGGAAGACACAGAAGTGGACGGGGAGAAGTATGCGGTTCCTGAAAGTCCGGCAGTTACATATAATATGAATATCGGATGGAAATTTAGAAAAGCTACAGCGGATGACCTTTCGCTTGCTCCCGCGTCAGAGGCAATAAAGCAGGGAGATAAGAATTTTTATGATATCGGCTATAATGACAGCGAATGGGAGACGGTCAGTGTACCGCACGCTGTAAACGCGACAGATTCATTTGTCGGTACAATTAAAAACGATGGTGATGGCTGTTACAGAGGCTTTATGTTTTACAGAAAGAATGTAACAATTCCGGCTTCAGACGCGGGAAAGAAGATGTTTCTTGAGTTTGAAGCGGTACGTCAGTCTGTTTACCTTTATGTAAACGGAGAAATGGTCGGCTATTATGAAGCCGGTGTTGCGGCTATGGGATTTGATATAACAGATTATGTTGAAGCTGGTAAGGAAAATCTTATAGCTGTTGCGACGGAAAATACTGCTGGCAGAGGCAGAACAGCGTTTATTACCGCGGAGACAATAAATGACGGAAAACATACGCCGGGTGATTTGTCAGGCAGCGGTTATGAGTGGAACACACGAGAATTTAATGAGGTTCAGGGCGGTATTACAGGTAATGTTAACTTGTATGTAAAGTCGCAGGTATATCAGACATTGCCGCTTTATAATAATCTTAAAACAACAGGTAACTATATTTACGCATCAAATTTTGATTTACGTGATGTAAATAACAGTAAGGCAACGATAAATGTAAAGGCGGAAATTAGAAATGAAACCGCGGCTGATAAAAATTTAACGCTGCAGGTAGATGTTGTAAATATGAAGGGCGAGCTTGTAGATTCTTTTACACAGTCAGGGATAGCTGGGAAGGCGTCTGACGCGGAGGCGCGTTTTAAGTCGGTAGTACCGGCGGACGCTTATGAAGAAAGTCCTGCTCCTACAAATGCTGAGACGGTGGACGTATCATATATAACAGCAAGTAAAGCGATGGAAAATCTTCGTTTATGGAGTACAGATGACCCGTATTTATATACGATTTATACAATATTGAAGGACGGGGATACAATAATTGACGTTCAGGAAAAAACAACTGGCTTCCGTGAGGTTGTGTATGATTATGACGGCTCAAACGGTTCATTTAGAATTAATGGTGAGCCTGTATACTTAAAAGGATATGCTCAGCGGTCAACTAATGAGTGGGCTGTAATAGGTGTTGCTAATGACTGGCTTAGTGATTACGATATGTCTCTTTTGAAGGAGTCGAATTCAAATTTTGTGCGCTGGATGCATGTTGCTCCTAAGCCTGTGGAAATTCGCTCTACAGATAAGTATGGAATTGTGTCCGTGTGTCCGGCAGGAGATAAAGAAAAGGATGTTGAGGGCAGACAATGGGACCAGCGTATGGAGGCTATGCGAGATGCCATTATATATTTCAGAAATAGTCCGTCAGTTATATTCTGGGAAGCCGGAAACGGAGATATTACAGCGGAGCATATGCAGGAGATGACAGATATAAAAAGATTGCTTGACCCTGACGGATACCGCTTTATGGGCTGCCGTACTATTTCAAGTGTGGAGCAGATTAAAGCGGCTGAATATGTAGGCACAATGCTTTTCCGTAATGCGGGACCTGCTCAGAATTCCATGAAGGAAGCAGGTAAATATATTCCTATAATGGAAACGGAGTATTCAAGAGGAGAGTCTCCAAGAAGAGTATGGGATGACTATTCGCCGTATTTTTCACCGACATATACAGGTGAAACCCTTTATGATTATGTAAATCAGTATACAACAGGAAAAGAGGGAGAATCAGCAGGAAATATTGACACATGGGATTTGACCCAAGAGGATATTATAGTAAGAAATGTAGGCGATTACGCGGATTATTATAATGCCAGAGTAAACGGCGGTTCGGGTTCAAGCTATACGGACAGTAAGGGTAATACGTTTAAGGTTAATCAATATATAGCGGCCGCGCTTATGATATGGTCGGATTCTAACCAGCACGGACGACAGGCAATTACCGAAAATTGCCGTACATCAGGTAAGGTTGATGCTGTGCGTATTAAAAAACCTACGTTTTATGCGCTTGAGGCTGCGCAGTCAAAGGAACCTAAGATTTATATAGTTGGTCATTGGAATTATCCGAAAAAGACAGCAGATAATTATTGGTACTGGGAAAAGAAAGACAAAGGCCTGGGTTATTTTGAAAATGATGTTAAGAAACAGCGTGACCCATCTAAAAAGACTGTATATGTAATAGGTAGTGAGGGTCTGAAAAAGGTTGAGCTATACATAAACGGAACTCTGGCAGGCACATGCTCTAATCCTACGAAAAACTTTATTTATTCTTTCCCTGAAATAGATGTAACACAAAGCGGTGAAGTCACCGCAAAAGCATATAACAACAGAGATGAGATTGTTGCTGAGCACAGCATAAAAACTGCGGGTGAGCCGAATAAAATTGTGCTGGAACCAGTTGCAGGACCGGAGGGCTTTATTGCGGATGGTTCTGATATTATGTACTTTGACCTCAAGGTAGTGGATGCTGACGGCAATGTATGTCCTTTAAGCTATGATAAGATTAAGCTGAAGCTAACAGGTGAAGGAACTCTTATGGGCGGATATAACAGCGGTGCGAATGCTAATAAGTATACTCAGGAGCCGGAGCAGACTATATATGCGGAGAGTGGCTTGAACAGAATATTTGTCCGTTCAACTCAAAAGTCGGGAATGATAACTTTAAGCGCAAATCTTGAAGGTAAGGCGCCTACCGAAGAATCGATTTCATCTGTCGATATTGAAGTGAATGGCGGTTTGACTACACATAAACAGCAGTCGCTTGAGGCGGGAGAAAAGCCAAAGCCTATTAAGCCGCAGACTCCGCCTATGAAACCTCTTGCAAAGGTATTTAAGGCCATATTTGGTGATGATGGAAATGTGAGATATGTAAAGGATGAGGTTATCGGCAAGGACGAATATGATGTAACAGTTAACGGCGTGGCTGTAACGGGATTTGTAGATAAAGCATACAGTGCCGGAGGCGCGATATGGGTAGAGGCTATACCTGTTATTGAGGCTATTAAGGCCGCAGGCGCTCCGCTTACTTATGAATATGATAATACAATAACTAAACCGAGACTTACTATTCAGTATCAAAATAAAACGTTAATGCTTGAAGAAGGCGGTACATTTGTTGTTGTTACTGACGAAAACGGAATCAGTGAGGATAAAGGACCAATGAATGGCGCTCCGGAAATTTCTGACAATAATCAGTTTATTATGGAAATGGCTACATTGTTTAATAATATGAGCGGAATAACCGCATCTGTTGACGCTGAAAGTAAGATATATAAGATTACATATACAGCGCAGTAAGGGAGGAAAAGACAATGGGAAATAAATTTGTAAGCATAACTTTGATTTTGTCGTTGCTGCTTAGCTTGATGGCAGTTCCTGCTTTTGCGATGACAGTTGATGATTTTTCAGATACATACGCCGAAAAAATAATAGATAATAATTTTGATACGGAAACAGGCAATGCTGACGCTCCTGATGGTTCTACAGGATACAAAACAATTACAGAGGAAACAGATTTGTGGAGCGGTACAAATGTAAATTATATTTCTGAGTTTCTTGCGTCAATGGATTTCAGATTTGACAATGAGGATGCTACGATGACTATTAAAAACAGTAAGGCAACCCCTGATATTGGACCTTCATTTTCATATTCTACTGATAGCAAGGGAAACGGAATAATCAGAAATCAAAAGGGCGGAAGCAGTTATGATACTTTGGCAAACATTGAGCTTAATAGCTGGTATAATATGGAGCTTCAGGGTAAAGTAAAATCAGATGGGGCAAATCTCGTATTCAGACTGTATAAATGGGAAAACGGAGAAAAAATACTTGTAAAAGTAGTAAAAGGTATTAATCTACGTAATTTTTCGGCAGGAAGCAGCAAAGGGAATCCGACAAGATTGGTAGTAACATCGGGAATAAGTGTGGATAATGAATTTTTTGCGTCGCTGTATCCAGACACTATTAATGTTGTACCGGCAGTTGGAGATGTTACAGAGATAAAAGGAGGAGAAACGCTTAAATTCAATGCAGTATCTACAATTAATTATGAGATGAGTGAAGGTGATGAGGCTGTTGTATGCACAGCTCCGAATTATGAATGGGATTTATATGATGAAAACGGAGTGAATCCGTTGTTGGATGATGATATTTCTATTCAGGACGGAGAGCTTACCGTGAAAAACACTGTTGCGGAGCAATCAATAACTGTGCGCGCGACAGCGGATACAAAGGGTAAGCCTTACGGAGAATATAAGGTAAAGATAAATGCGGTTGATACTTCAAATGATAAATATGATAAACTGATTGTTTCAGCGGATAAAAGCTATGTAAGAGTGGATGAACCTCTGACTATTACTGCTAAAGCAACAATGGGAGGTATGCCTGTTGAGCTTACCGATGAGGACGTTTTATGGAGTATTTATAATGAAACAAATATTCGTGAAATACAAAATACAAATATAACTATTAAAAACGGTGTGCTTAGTGTTACTGAATCAGTTGTACCGCAGAATATAACGGTAAGGGCGGTTAATCCTTCCGGAAGTATTACAAGTACATATCCTGTTTATGTTCGTCCCGCGAATATGAATATTGAGGGTGAGGCAGATTATACTGATACATTTGCTTCGGCAAATGCCTGTGAAGAAGCGCCTCAGTCCGGAGCGGTACTGGAAGAGGGCTCATGGGATGGCTCGTCGTATTATAAAATAAACGATGAGTATGCGTTTGCTGGTTTTGGAGCTAATACAACAAGAGATGTTATATACAGCGCGGATGTTAAATTTGCAGAGGAAAATTCCGGTACTACGATACAATCTACTGAGCGCAAGGTTGGAATGCAGTTGCGCCGTCAGGGAACAAAGCTGGGAGTACTTGGCAGCGGCGATAAATTTAATCCATATTTGGATATTGATGCTGATTCATGGTATAATATTCAGATAATGTGCTCGACATGCAACGGAGACGGTAGTTATGCCCATCTTATATTATATAAATATGATGAGAATGGTAATAAGGTAAATCCGCAGGACGGAACACTATCAACTCCGTTTGTACAAAAGGATATTACTATGAGAAATCTTGCTTCGGATAAGCCCGGCTGCAATATGGTAGCTTCAATCGGAAGTTGTATAGATAATGTGTTAAGCATGTATATTGCTCCTGACAATTTCTCTATTGCTTTGGATGTATCCACAGTTCTTGCAGGCAATACCGCTCAGGCAACTGCGACTGCCTCAAGACAAGGAATAGCTTTTCCTAAGCTTAATGGTGAACTTATAAAGTATGAAATTTATGATTCAGATGATAGATATCCTTTTGAAAACGATAATATTACTATTGATTCGAACGGTAAAATCACAGTATCTTCTATGGCTGAGGCTCAGGAGGTTTATGTAAGAGTGAAATCTGTTACAGGTGATATTCATAGCAGTGCAAAGCTGACTATAGTATCTTCAGATATTTTTGAAATTCAAAAAATTGCGTTGAATGAGGAAGGTACAAAGGTTGTAGCTCTTGATGTGAATAAAATATTTGCTTATGATAAAGAAGTGACATTTGTACTGGTGACGTATGATGAAAATATGGTTATGCAGTCTGTAAATGTAAAATCGGCATACGGAAGTGACATTCCTGAAGGCGTGAGTACTGTTCCGATGAATTGTGAACTAAAGAATTTTGATAAGGATAAGGATACATTAAAAGTATTTACATGGACTAAATTATCGTAATACACAAAAATCCCGAAGTTTTATACTTCGGGATTTTCTTATACAATAAAGAGCCGTAATGAAAATTACGGCTCTTTAATCTGTGCAAAAGGAGAAATTATTTGCCTGGATTTATTTTATAATAACAACTTCTTTTACGTTGTCTTCAAATATTCTAAGGAATATTCTGTTGTTTTCGTCTTCATCGTAGACATGAATATCGTTAAATTCCGCAATGGTGATATTGTTTTTTGTAAGTGTAGTATCAATACTGTATACAGCTGCGTCTGACGGAATTATATAGTTAGAAGCGGCTGCTCCGTTTACGCTTATATTAAGAGAGTTTTCAAATTTCTTTGTAACCTGACCATATACGATATTAAGGTCATCCGCTGGTGAAGAAGTGAATTCATTTTCAGCCTTCTTTATATCAAACAGAACGCGTATACTTATAATTTCTTTATCTGCGTTTGTTTTGAACTGGATGATATCGCCCTTTTCAAGCTTGCCGCTATCCTTAACAAGTATATCCTTATTTTCGGCGTAGAGAGACACCTCTTTGCCGTCAACAAGCGCTGCCAGCATATCTGTAGTTTCGTCATTATCGTTTGTTGCGTTCATTATATCAGTTACAACAGCGATTGATGTGTCTGCTGACGCGCTGTACTGAGCCTTTGTTACAACTATAGCTTTTGCCGTATAATTTTCAGTCATATCATATACTACCGCGTTATATGCCTGTTTATCTTCAAAGAAGTTTATATCACGAATAGCATAGCTTTCAGCATCGCCGGATACATCAAATATTACAGTGTCATTGTTGATGCGTACATTTTCTAGCTTTGAAAGTGATTTTGAGAATACAGCATCCTCTAGGATATAATTCTTTGTGAATGAATCGGCAAGAACATCTCCTGTTGAGCTATTATCAACCGCGGTTTCAATAGCTGAAATTTTACCATTGGAATTTACGCTGTAGGTAATGAGCTGTTCAATAGTTGAATCGTCATCAGTATTAAGACTTTTTACAACATCTGAAGAAAGAACGTTTCTTGTGCCGTTAAACTTAATCTTGTCGCTGCCGTCAAGTGTAACTTCTTTATTATCGGCAGTGAAAATCTTAAAGCTGGCTTTTTCTTCAGAGCCTCTTGAGTAATATGCTCTCATAAGATAACCGTAGTTTGTGCTTTCTTTAGAAGAGGAAACAACAGCGGCTATTTTTCCTTCTGTGTCGAGATGGAATACACCCTCTGTACCTGCTGAAATTTCATCAGTATAGTTAAGAGCAATTTGATATTTTTCGCCGTTTATGCTAACACCTCTGCTATCCTTACTTGTAACCTTGCCTTTAACAGTTTTACTTGTTACAGATATATCATAAAGTGTATTGTCAAGACTTGCATATACTGATAAAACGTCATACTCTCTTAGGTTTGATATTTTTATTTCTTCAAGACCTTTTGTTAATCTATAGTCAACGTCATCATCAAGCTTTAATACCTTATCTGAGTATTTGTCTGTAATTTTTGTTGAGGTTACCTTGTCAACGACAATATTTTCATAGCTTCTGACAAATACGATATTATATTTTCCATCCTTATCTGTATCAAGAAGGGTAAGCACTCCGGCTTTATCACTCATATCTATAAGGGCTTTATCCATTTCAGTGTATTTGCCGTTGTATATTAGAACGGGCTTTGATGATAGCTCAGCAGTTGTTGTTTTTGAGGAATTTTCATCCTTATAATACTCAACTGCGGTGTTACCGTTCTTTGTTGTTAGACGTGAGAATAAATCTGCGTTTATTACAATATCGCTGTTCTGTTTTTTTATTGGCATAGCGAGTATAATTTCGCTTGAGCCTTTTGTTTCTTTTAAATAGTAATTGACATTGTAGCCAAGAAGATTGCTCATATTGTATGAGGTTTCATATGTTGTGTCATCAATTTTTATCTGATTGCTTCCAAGATTTGAACTTCCGCTTAAGGAAGTGTTTTCAACTGCTGTAACCTGGCCGCTGCCTTTTGTTACTTTTAGATTGTCTTTCAGAAGCGTTTTATCTGTAACTTCATATTTTATGTTTTCTCCGAAGCCAGTTTGTTCCATAAGGTCAACCTCAAGAGCGTTTGCTGTCAGATATGCCACGTTACCTCTTGAAATTCCTTCATGCGCGCTGCCCTGTACATTTTGCGCAAGACCATTTGACACCCCTGTATTTATATATCCGTACGGATAGCCGCCGTTCTGCTCTGCGCTTACGGCATAGCCTGTAGCCTTTACCATAATAACCATCGCTTCCGCGTAGGTTATTGGGTCATTTGGACGGAAATTGCCATCGCCGTCACCAACAAGAAGTCCCTGTGAAACGGCGAGATTGATATAGCCGTTTGCCCAATGTTCAGTTGAGACGTCATTGAATGTTGTCTTGCCTTTTGAAGATTCAGCCGCGTCCTCTAAGCCCATGGCGTGAATTGCCATTTTTGCAACCTCGGAACGTATAATTGTATCGTCAAGACGGAACTCTCCGTTTTCGTCACCGACCATTATATTCAACGCGGAAAGAATTTGAACCGGTTCCTCATAACGGGTATTCTGTACATCTGACGGAATAGCTGCTATGGCAGAAGGGATAAGCGGAAGAAGCGCGCTTGCTGCGACAACAGAAGATAAAATTTGTTTTTTTAGATTGTTCATATAAATCCTCCTTGGGGATACCCCATAACCGTGTTGTGAATGTTCCAGCGGTTTTATGTTAACCACGAGTCATATCATACAGCATCCGGAGACAAATTTCAAGCTGTAATATATGGAATGATGTGTTGCAGTTAAACGACATTTGTTGCATAAAAATGAAATAAATGTTAATTTTATATAATTTAAGAAAAAGCTATTGCAGAAAAGACAGATATATGTTAGAATTATAGTAGTAAACTATGTATGAAAAGGGGCGTAATAATGAAAAAGCTTATCAGAACAGCATTAGCGGTTCTTCTGGTAATGTCTATGACAGTACCGGTATTGGCTGAACCGGCTGGTGATAATCAGGATACAACCATATATGGTGTTAATACAAGATTTAGTGATATATACACTGATGACTTCGCATGGGCGCGAATTTATATTAATGCGATGGCGCAGAAAGGACTTATTTCCGGTTATGAGGATGGAACATTCAGACCGGATAATGACGTCACACGGCTGGAGGGGTTGGCTCTGTTTGCAAGGGCTATGGGTTCCAATGACCCTGCGAATACTGACCTGCTTACAATTGCTCATGAAAAATATGACTATCTTGTCGGTTCTTACGGACTTACATGGGGAACTGATGAAATAGTGTATCTTATGTATAAGGGCGCTCTGAAAAAGGCTGACTTGGATACGTATTTGAAGGGAAATGAAAAGGATGAGCCTTTAAAAAGATATGAGGCGACTATTATAATAACAAAAGCGATGGGCGGAGAAAATGACGCTCTGTCAGAGCTTGGCATAGTTCTTGATTATGCGGACGTAAGAGATGTGCCTTCAAATGCGATTCAGTATGTAGAATATGCTACAGAAATGGGAATTGTTGAGGGTATGGACGATGGCACGTTTTCGCCTAATACTGCTGTAAAGAGAAGTCAGATGGCGGTAATGCTGTCACGAACAGTTGACAAGACTGACTATTCATTTCTTAGAATGAAGATAACTGGAATCAATACGACAACACGTATAATTACAGCTGTTGCTTCGGACGGCAGGGAAGCAAGATATGAATATACTGACGATACAGTTATGAAAAGCCGCGGAGATGAAGTTCAGCCAAAGAATTTTGACGCCGGTGTTGAAGCGGTGCTAACTTTGTCCGGAGCTAATCTTGTTGCTGTGGATACATTATCCAGTCAGCCTGATAAGACAGTTACAGGAAGATTTTATAATTACGCGTCTTTATCAGGAAGAAGCGTTATAAGAATAATTCCTGACGGTGAAACCTCAACACAGAGCTATGAATGCGCCGCAAATGTTTCTGTAATATATGACGGAAGTCCGGCAACGGTAAGAAGCTTCATGAAGGATGACATTGTAACTATTGACCTTGTTAATGGTGAAATAGCTAAAATTACAGGTGAGTCAAAGACTGCTGAAATTTCTGGAGCGATAGTTGAAGATATTGACATATATAATGATGTTACCTTAACTATAAGTCACGGAAATGAGGAGCATAATGATAAAACATATAAGGTTAGCAGCAATGTTTCTGTAAAGAAAAATGATGTGCCGTGCGGTCTTGATAACATATATAAGGGTGACAGGGTAAATTTAACTCTTGAATATGGTGTGATAACAAGTATTTCCGCAAGCTCAAGTAAAAAAGTTGTGGAGGGTATAATACAGTCTTTGACAATTTCAGGCAAATCAACTATGGAGGTAAAGGTAAAGGATAAAATATATTCTTACGCGATTCCAAATGATGTTGAAATTTTAATTAACAATGAGGAAGGTACTTTATATGATTTTAGAGTAAACGACCGTGTTAAGCTGTCACTTGAAAGTGATACGATTACAAAAATTGTCGCTACGGCAACTCAGGAATCAGCGGGGAATATTACCGGTGTTGTAACAGGAATTAACGCTTCATATGGTGTAATAAGCGTATTGCCTTCTGAAGAAGCTACGGCAACACAGGTATTCTGCAAGGATGGAGCGACAACGTTTATTTCGGTTGACGGTAAGTCAAAAAAGATGAATGATATAAAAATAGGTCAGACCGTTGATGTGCGTGGAAGCGTTTCAAACGGAGTGTTTATCGGCAAGCTGATAGTAATAGTGTCTGAATAAATTTGATTTTGTATTATAAAGGGCGGAAATGCTTTTCCGCCCTTTATTGATTTAATACTAAGAGGTAAAAGAATGAGGAAATTTGAGAAATATTACGGGTGGATTGTTGCATTTGTATTTTGTGTTGCTGTTATTGCGGTATATAAAACATTTGATAATTTCAATAATATAACAAAGTATATAGGCACAATTATCGGAGCATTGAAACCGTTTTTAATTGCCTTTATTATTGCTTATCTTTTAAATATGCCTGCAAAAAGATTGCAGCTTCTGCTGAACAAGTCCAAAAATACCTTTTTAAATAAGCATTCTTTGGGAATAAGCATTATAGTTGTATATATCACTTCAGTTGTCGTACTTTTGCTTATACTTAGAATACTTATACCGGCTCTTTATAAAAACGTAATTGACCTGTATAATAATTTTCCTGATTATATAAACGCATTCCAAAGCTATATAAATAATTTTGAATTAGCTAAGAGATTTAATGCGTCAAAAAGCGGGATTAATTTGTATGCTGAGATTGAAAAACTGTTCCGTTCAATAGACATGACTCAGTTTGGCAAGTATGCTCAGGGAGTGTATAATGTTACTACCGGATTGTTTGGGTCATTTGTAGCGGTGATAGCCTCGATATATATGCTCATAGATAAAGAAAGACTTCAGGCAGCTTTTATACGTATAATAAACTGCTTTTTAAAAGAAAAGCGTGTTAATGATGTTATAGAACACTCAAAACGAATTAATGATATTTTTACAAATTATATTTATAGCCGTCTTACGTGCAGTGTTATTATGGCAATTGTCAGCAGTATCATTCTTATGATGTTTAAGGTGAAGTATGCGCTTATACTTGGAATATTTGTAGGCGCTATGGATATGATACCGTATTTCGGGTCTATTATCTCTTGGGCGGCAGTGACGATTGTTACGTTTATAACTGGAGGCGTGTGGAAGGGCGTATGGGTAGCAGTGGTGATGCTGGTACTTCAGCAGCTGGACGGTAATTTGCTTGGCCCTAAGGTAATGGGAGATTCTCTTGAAATCAGGCCTTTTTGGATTATTTTTGCCGTATCTGTAGGAGGAACACTGTTTGGTTTTTTGGGAATGTTATTCTCAGTGCCTGTTATAGCGATTATACGTGTAATACTATCAGACTATATTATAACAAGAGAAAATAAGAAGAAAATGTCAGAGGTGACAGATAATGAATAACTCGGTTGCGGTAATAGGAGGAGGAGCATCTGGTCTTATGGCAGCTATATGCGCGGCTCAGAACGGCAGAAACGTTACGGTTTATGAAAGCGGAGAACGTGTGGGAAGAAAAATTCTTGCTACAGGAAACGGACGCTGTAATATGACAAATATTAACGCTGATTTGGAAAATTATCATGGAAATAATGTTAGATTCATGCTTGGAGCTAAAAATAAATTTTGGGTAGATGAAACGATTAACTTTTTTGAGAATCTTGGGATACTGGCAAAAATAGAAGATTCCGGCAAGGTTTATCCGTATTCGGACCAGGCGTCAGCGGTGCTTGATGTTCTGCGCTTTAGAATGGAAAATTTAAAGGTGAAAATTGTTACAGGCTTTGAGGTTAAAACAGTAAACAAACATAATGACAGTTTTGAGATTGTTCCATACAGCGGCAGAAATGTATATGCGGAAAAGGTTATAATTGCAACCGGAGGTAAGGCTGCTCCTAATCTGGGGTCTAAAGGCATAGGATACGAAATTTTGCAGAGCTTTGGTCATAGACTTATAGCGCTGCGGCCTTCTCTGGTACAGCTGAGAACAGAAACAGCTGTTGTTAAAAAACTCCGTGGTATTAAGCTGAATGCTATGATATTAGCTGGTAAATGCAGTGAATATGGGGAGGTTTTGTTTACTGATTATGGTTTGTCCGGACCGGCGATTTTTGCGATTACATCACGTATTGAGGGAGAAAAAAAGCTGTATATGGATATAATGAATAATTATTCGGAGGAGCAGCTCTGCGATATGATTAATGTTCGTATATGCAGTAATCCTAAAATAACACTTGAAAACTTTTTTATCGGGATGCTTAATAAGAGAGTGGGACAGGCTTTGCTGAAGTTTATCGGTATAGAGCCTTTGTCTCGTTATGCAGTGACTTTGAGTGAAGAAGAAGTATTAAAAATATGCAGGAATTTAAAAAAATGGGAATTTAATATTACAGGCACAATGTCATGGAATAACGCGCAGGTAACAAAGGGAGGAATTGCAACAGAGGAGTTTAATTCTTCTACTATGGAATCAAAGCTTATCAATGGTCTTTATGCGGCGGGCGAGGTGCTGGATATAGATGGAGATTGCGGTGGTTATAATCTTCAGTGGGCATGGTCATCTGGGTATTTAGCAGGGAGCTCGGTTTAAATAATGGAGGTTAAATTATGAAGGATTCAATGAAAATGACTGTAGGCTATCAGTTTTGTTATATGCTTCTTATGCAGACTGTGGCGTCCGGAGTTACGGTTGTGTTCGGACTTATTGCATTTTGGTACTTTCTTAGCGTTAATGTGGCTAAAGAAGCGCTGTCTGTAATATTTATGATAATTAATTTTGCGGCGCTGTATATGACGTCAAAGAAATTCGCAAAGCTGGATAACAAGTCATATACTCCGTTAAAACCTAATAAGATTAAGGGAGTGCTGTTTGGGGTCTTTATAGCATTAGTTACAATGATTTTGACTGTAATGTTCAAAATTATATGGATTAAATTCAGCAATGAAACAGGGTTAACAGGTGTTATACCAATTATAATAAACGCTGTGTTTTATTACTGGACTTTCCCATTTAATGGGATTTTGGGTCTTAACGACGGCAGGTTTATGTGGTACGCAGTTCCGATAATGGCGGCACTTCCAATCGCCGCAACCGTGTGCGGTTATACGGCTGGATGTAGAAATTTTGATATTTCTGAAAAAATCAATAAATTTGTTTATGAAAAAGAATAAAACAAATGCGTGTTCAGTGTTGAAAATATGTTTATTATGTGATATAATAAGTAAATATTAATATAATCGGGTAATTTTAGTTAATGCTTTTGTAATGGGAGGAGATATTATATGGCGGCAGCAAAAAAGAAAAAAATATTAACTTATAAGGGAAAACCCCTTCTGAAATGCGGAGAAAGAATTTATTATGGCAATCTGGACGATAAGCTTATTTTAGTTCTTGATATTGTTGAAAGTGTGGATAAGGATGATATAAAAACCTCGTCAAAGGTTAAAATCCAGCTTATGGATAATACGGGTGAATTGGGAGAGGGACAGGTTTACAGGAAAGCCGAACGTGATAATCTTTATAAGGCTCTTGACATTGGAGAATGGTGGCTTCAGGACGCTATTCAAATGATGGGATGAAAAATACCGTGAGATATATTCTCACGGTATTTTTATTTGTTTGTATATATGCTTTTGACGGAATGCAATATCAGATATTGGATAAAATGACTGCTTTATTTTACAATAACAGGCGAGATTTTAAAATCAGTGTTTGCGCTATGCTGTTTAGGATGACATAATGCGGCAATGTTGGAGGCTCGTAAGTCAAGCTTAAACTGTTTGCTGTTGTCTTTGAAATCTGCGGTTTTTGTTATTATAGGAACAGGACAGTTTTGTTTTGCTTTTTTCAGAATTTCCATACCTGTCCGGTTCATTCCCAGAACACGTATATATTCGGGAAACGGAGAGTATATGTCTTTTGTGAATTCCAGCAGAGATGAAATAAGAATTCTGCGAATTTTGCTTAAAGTATATCTTTTGCTTTTTACGGAATGAGCGAGGTCTGAAAAGCTGTCTGTATACATGGACATTTCGATAATTCTGTTTTCAAGTCCTTCAGTTACTTCGCTTATAGTACGCAAATATCCTGCGTCTGCTGTTCGTAGTTTGGCGATTATTGCAGTGTCAAGTTTACTAATATTATAAGGGGTATTACCTTTTAAGATGTCAGTTTTATATGGAATAAGAGATGAAATGTCTTTTTTGCAAAAAAGCATATCACGTATTTTTGATGCGCTTGCAAATCCAGCGCAAATGTATGTGTCGTCATGGTTTGCTCCTGTACGATTTATAGTAAACGGTTTTATTCCACTTTCGTTTTTTGTAAGAGCGCGGCAGTATTCAAGAGCCAGTATATTGTTGGGAGAGGTAAGTATGTCAGGCGGTATAATATCTTTGTATGCTTTAGTTAACGCTTCGGCGTAGCTTAATCCTTCTGAAATATATTTTTTTATCGAGGAGGAAATATTGTTTGGTTCCATTTCCATAGTATGAGCGGCGTCAGTTATTAAATCAATATCCCCGCGTTCGGAGCCGAAGGCAAGCTCGTCTACATCTAAATATTCCAGCAGCTTTGTTCCGCCGGCGGCGAAATTCGGAGCGGCATTGAGAGCGTAGCATACGGGCAGCTCAACAATCAGGTCCACACCGTTCAGAAGGGCGGTTTTTGCTCTTGTCCATTTGTCCGATATGGCAACATCGCCGCGCTGGACAAAGCTGCCGCTCATAACGGCAACGATTTTGTCGGAATGCTTTTTTACCTCATCAATCATATATTTATGACCATTATGAAAAATATTGTATTCAGCGATAATACCGCTAATCATATATATCACCTCAACACTTATTATACACTATATTTGAAAAAATGTATAGCTGTAAATTTGAATATTTATAAGAAATGAAGTGAAAAATATACATATGCTGTTTACAGAAAATTTTTACTAAATCGGTAAAGTCTATTGACAAACTAGGAAATATAAAGTAAAATATATGTGAACGCTTATTCAAATGTTCAAATTTACTTGACATACAGGAGATGATAATATGAAATCTGTATATATGGATAACAATGCGACAACAGCGTTAAAAAAAGAAGCGCTTGACGCAATGCTTCCGTATTACACGGACATATATGGCAATGCTTCTTCAAAATTTTATAAAATAGGCAGAGACTCGGAACAGGCTCTTTATCAAATGCGTGTAAGCGTTGCGGAAAACCTTGGCGCGGTAAATGCAAATGAGATATATTTTACCGGTTCAGGCTGTGAGGCCGATAACTGGGCGGTTAAAGGCGCGGCGTTCGCGAATAAATCAAGGGGTAATCACATTATAACAAGCAAAATAGAGCATCACGCTATATTAAATACATGTGAATATCTGGAAAAGCATGGTTTTGAAGTGACATATCTTGATGTTGACGAGTATGGCTTTGTCAGCGCTGAAGCTGTAGAAAAAGCAATTACAGATAAAACTATTTTAATTTCGATAATGACCGCGAACAATGAGATAGGTACAATAGAGCCAATAAAAGAAATTGCAGATGTCGCAAAAAGACATAAGGTAATATTCCATACTGACGCGGTTCAGGCAATCGGACATATGCCGGTGAATGTGCGGGAGCTTGGTGTAGATATGATGTCAGTCTCGGCGCATAAATTCCATGGACCGAAGGGCGTAGGCGCGCTTTATATAAGAAACGGTGTTCGTATTGACAATCTTATTCACGGCGGAGGACAGGAAAGAGGAAAAAGAGCAGCAACTGAAAATCTTGCTGGTATTGCAGGTATGGCCAAAGCGCTTGAGGTTGCTGTTAAAAATCTTGAACACAGCATGAGTCACTGTATGAGAATGAGAGACAGACTAATAAAGGGGATTAAAGACAATATTCCGTATTGCAGGCTTAACGGACCTGAAAAAGACGGAAGAATATGTAATAATGTTAATTTTTCATTTCAATATGTTGAAGGTGAATCAATTCTTATGATGCTTGATATGCATGGGATTGCCGCTTCAAGCGGAAGTGCCTGCGCGTCAGGCTCACTAGACCCTTCGCATGTTCTTATGGCGATAGGACTGCCTCATGAGATAGCGCATGGCTCACTGAGATTAAGTGTGTGTGATAATATAACAGAGGATGATGTAGATTATGTCATTGAGGTTCTTCCTCATATAATACAAAGGTTGAGGGATATGTCTCCGCTTTATGAAGGCGTTGAAAAATAGAATATTTAGAAAAGGTGGAATTATTATGTATAGTGAAAAGGTTATGGACCATTTTGCGAATCCTAGGAATGTGGGCGAAATAGAAAACGCTAATGCCGTAGGTGAAGTAGGCAACGCTAAATGCGGCGATATAATGAAGATGTATATGGATATTGAGGATAATGTCATCAAGGATGTTAAATTTAAAACATTTGGCTGCGGAGCGGCAATAGCAACAAGCTCAATGGCTACAGAAATGGTAAAAGGCAAAACGGTTGAAGAAGCACTTGCGCTGACTAATAAGGCGGTAATGGAGGCTTTGGACGGACTGCCTAAGGAAAAAATTCATTGCTCAGTTCTTGCGGAGGAGGCCATTCACTCGGCGATTAATGATTACAGACAGCGAAATGGTCAGGAACCCTTGGGGAATCAGTGTGACGGATGCTGTGACAAATGCAGCGCGAATCATGACGAATAATTAATATTATTAACACAATATGGTGTTGGTATCAGGTAGTAAAACTGCTTGCCGACACCATATTTTGTATGTATTGAGGTAAAAATAACCATATATAAGCCTAAAAATTTAAACAACATTAACAATGTTTAAAGGAATTAATAAGAAAATATTGCAATAGACTATGCAATAGTATATAATCAATACAATTGTTGATTTAGTACCTGCTATTAATAATAATTGTTAAATGTCGAATTTAAGGAAAGGAGCGCTTAGAAATGACACGGACTGTATTAAAGAAACAGCGTCATGAATTTTTACTCAGACAGATAAGACAAAATCCGTTTTTAAAAGATGAAGAATTGGCTAAGGCGTGTAATGTGAGCGTTTCCACAATAAGATTTGACAGAGCCGAGCTTGGTATAGCAGAATATCGGGAAAGAGTGAAATCCGCCGCTGTGGAAAGCATGAACGCTAATGATGCCGCGGGTGAGGTACTGGACCTTAATTTATTTCGTGATGGAATCTCTGTTTTAAAAACAGACAGCACAATGGTGTTTGACGGTACAAATATTGTTAGGGGACAGTATATATACGCTTTTGCGGAAAATCTTGCTTTAAGTGTGATAGATGCAAAAGCGGCTCTTGTAAAATTCGCAAATGTAAAGTATATGCATAAGGCTCATATGGGAGATACTCTAATAGCAAAATCTGATGTTATGAGGGTAAAAGAAGAGGAATTCATAGTGCGGGTTGTGATAAAAGCTAATATGAATGAAGTGTTTAGAGGTAAATTCAGTCTGCTGGTAACGGACGGAGAGATTTTGGAGGAATAGAGGAATAAATGAAAATAATTATTGATGCTATGGGCGGCGATAATGCGCCTGCCGCGCCAGTTAAAGCGGCTGTGAAGGCGGCTGAAGAGCTTGACGTGGAAATAATTCTTGTTGGTAAAAATGATATTTTAGATAAAGAGCTTTCACAATACAGTTATAAAAAAAATAAAATAACAGTTGTAAATGCAGATGAGGTAATATCGAATCATGAGGAACCTGCAAAAGCAGTGAGGAGCAAAAAAGAAGCGTCTGTCGTCGTGGCGGCTAAGCTGCTTAAAAATGGTGATGGAGACGCAATGCTTTCTATGGGGAATACCGGTGCGCTGCTGGCGTCCGGTTTACTGATAGTAGGAAGAATAAAGGGTATATCAAGGCCTGCTCTTGCTACGCTTCTGCCGAGTGCAAAAGGGCCGAAAATGCTTATAGATGCCGGAGCCAATACAAACTGTAAAAGTGATAATCTTGTGCAGTTTGCGATAATGGGCAGTATTTATATGAGGAATGTCCTTGCGATAGAAAATCCCACAGTTGGACTTATGTCGAATGGCGAAGAAGAGGGTAAGGGCGATGAGCTTACAAAGGAAACCTATCCTAAACTGAAGAATGCGCCGATTAATTTTATAGGAAATATAGAAGGCAGAGACGTTATGGAGGGAACGGCGGATGTTATAGTTTGTGATGGGTTTGTCGGTAATGTAATACTCAAAACGGTTGAGGGCATGGGACATGTGGTAAGCCGTAAGGTTAAAGGTATGTTTATGAGAGGATTTATTACAAAACTGGCGGCGTTGTTTGTTATGAAAGGACTCAATGAATTCAAGCAAACCATGGATTATCGTGAATATGGAGGCGCTCCGCTTTTGGGAACAAAACGGCCTGTAATAAAGGGGCACGGTTCATCCGACGCGAAAGCAGTATTTTCTGCTATATATCAGGCAAAGAAATTTGTTGAGACTAATGTGACAGATGAAATAGTTAAAAATATTAATTCTATGGAGGATAAAGCTAATGATTAATGCGAAAATAACCGGAGTCGGAAGATATATTCCTGAAAAAGTATATGATAATGCGTATATGGAAAGCATTGTTGATACTAATGATGAATGGATAACAAGACGTACGGGAATAAAGGAACGTCATATATCAGAGGATGACGAATATACAACGGATATGGCGACAATAGCTTCCAGAAACGCGATAGAAAACGCAGGTATTACTGCGGATGATATTGACCTTATTCTTCTCGGCACGGTTACTCCTGATTATTTTACGCCTGCCTGCGCGTGTGTTGTTCAGGCTAATTTGGGAGCTTCGCGTGCGGCTGCGTTTGATTATAACGCTGCCTGCTCAGGGTTTGTAACAGGTCTTACAATTGCTAGACAGTTCATTCAGGCCGGCACCTATAAGCATATTCTTGTTGTATGTGCTGATACTCTTAGTAAAGCTACTGATTATAAAGACAGAGCCACATGCGTTTTGTTCGGCGATTCGGCCGGAGCGGCGATTGTATCTGCAAGCGAGGAGACTGGTATTATTGCTACTGATATAGGAGCGGATGGCACAAGCGGAATGGCAATAACAAGTCTTGCATATAGAAATGATGATGAAGAAACAGAAAAGAGAGTAAGTCATAAAAAAGATACTATCTGGATGGCAGGTCAAACAGTTATGAAATTTGCTGTAAAGGCTATGGCCGATGCAAGTCATAAGGTTATAAAAGAGGCTGGCCTTACATGGGATGAAATAGCTCTTGTTGTTCCGCATCAGGCGAATTACAGAATAGTAGACAGTGCGATAAAACGTATGGGAATAGAACAGGATAAGGTGTTTTTAAATCTGGAATGGTATGGAAACACATCTGCTTCGTGTATACCGGTATCGCTTTCGCAGGCTGTTGAACAGGGGAGAATAAAGAAAGGCGATAAAATAGTTCTTGTAGGTTTTGGAGGCGGACTTACATGGGGCGCAGCTTTGATTGAATGGTAATTAATTTTAAAATATATAGGTGCATAGCACAGAAAGGATAAATATTATGAAAACAAGATTATGTGAATTACTTGGAGTTGACTATCCGATAATTCAGGGCGGCATGGCGTGGATTGCGACGGCAGAGCTGGCGGCAGCGGTGTCAAACGGCGGCGGTTTTGGTATCATAGCGGCAGGAAATGCTCCTGCCGATGTTGTCAGAGCGCAAATTCAAAAGGCCAAAAGTCTTACGGATAAACCGTTTGGCGTTAATGTAATGATGATGTCTCCGTTTGTCAGTGAGGTTATGCAGGTTATTATCGAGGAAAAACCCGCAGCTGTCGCAACTGGCGCGGGTAATCCCGGTAAATACATATCGTCTCTTAAGGAAGCAGGGATAAAAGTTATGCCTGTTGTTGCAAGCGTTGCTATGGCTAAGAAGATGGAGAAAGACGGCGCGGACGCTGTAATAGCGGAGGGAACAGAAGCCGGCGGACATATAGGAGAGCTTACGACTATGGTTCTTGTACCGCAGATAGCTGATGCGGTATCAATTCCAGTAATAGCTGCCGGAGGAATAGCCGATAGCCGCGGCGCGGTTGCCGCGTTTGCGCTTGGCGCGGACGGTATTCAGGTTGGAACAAGATTTATTTGTTCAACGGAATGTATAGTTCATGATAATTATAAACAAGCAGTGCTAAAATCCAAGGATAGAGATGCTGTTGTAACAGGCCGAAGCACAGGTGCTCCTGTAAGAGCGCTTAAAAATAAGCTTACTCGTGAATATGACAGGCTTGAAAAGGAAGGGGCTTCCTTTGAAGAAATTGAAGCTCTCGGAGTAGGCGGATTAAGACGGGCATTTGAAGAGGGTGATGTTCAAACAGGCTCGCTTATGGCTGGTCAGGCAGCGGCGATGGTAACTAAAGTAGAGCCTTGCGCTGATATTATAAAGAGTTATTTTAACGGTGCTGAGACAGTAAT
Source organism: uncultured Clostridia bacterium (assembly GCA_910585795.1). Taxonomy (GTDB): domain Bacteria; phylum Bacillota; class Clostridia; order UBA1381; family UBA1381; genus Hominilimicola. Next base: position 22,979 of record CAJUFV010000083.1, read on the forward strand.
TGGAATAATTACTTCAAAATTAAAATAATAAGGGAGAATAATGGAATGAGTAAATTAGCATTCGTATTTGCAGGTCAGGGAGCGCAGGCTGTAGGAATGGGTAAAGAATTGGCAGAAAACTTTCTTGTTGCGGATAAAGTATTTGATGAGGCAAGCGAAGCGCTTGGCTTTGATATAAAGGATATGATTTGGAACGGTGACAGCGAGACACTTATGATAACTGAAAATACACAGCCAACTGTGGTAACTATGAGTGTTGCGGCGCTTCGTGTTATGGAGGAAAAAGATATTAAGCCTGATGTTGTGGCAGGTCTCAGCCTTGGGGAATATACGGCTCATATAGCGTCCGGTTCAATAGATTTTGCCGATGGAGTAAGACTGGTAAAAAAACGCGGTAAATATATGCAGGAGGAAGTTCCTGTGGGAAAAGGCGCAATGGCTGCTATTATTGCGCTGAGCGCAGACGATGTAATTGCATGCTGTGAAAAGGCATCTGCTTTGGGAGTATGTTCACCGGCAAATTTTAATTGTCCGGGACAGATTGTTGTGTCTGGCGAAATTGCGGCGGTAGAAAAATGCTGTGAACTTGCAAAGGAAAAAGGCGCTAAAAGAGCGTTAAAACTGCCTGTATCGGCTCCGTTTCATTGTTCAATGCTTATTGGAGCGGGAGAAAAGCTTTCAAAGGAGCTTGAAAATGTAAGCGTGAAGGATATGCGGATTCCGGTTATTACAAATGTGACGGCTGATTATGTCGCTTCAAAAGAAGATATAAAGCCTCTGCTTATCAAGCAGGTATCATCATCTGTAAAATGGGAGGAAAGTATAAGAAGAATGATGGCTGACGGCGTTGACACATTTGTTGAAATTGGTCCGGGTAAGGCGTTAAGCAGTTTTATTAAGAAAATATCTAAAGACGTCAGGGTATTCAATGTGGAAGATATAGCTTCACTTGAAAAAACTATTGAGGGTCTTAACGCATAATAGAAGGGAGATAATAATATATGTTAAAAGGAAGGACTGCTGTTATAACAGGTTCGGGCAGAGGGATAGGAAAAGCAATAGCAATGAAGCTGGCTTCGTACGGAGCAAATATTGTAATTAATGATATTCCCTCTTCTGAAGATGCTGATAAAACCTGTGAGGAAATTAAGGCTATGGGCGTGGACAGTATAGTAATAAAGGGTGATGTCAGAAATAAGGATGATGTTGACAGCCTTATTGCGAAAACGCTGGAGCAATTTGGAAAAATTGATATTTTTGTAAATAACGCTGGTATTACAAGGGACTGTCTTATGATAAGAATGTCAGAGGAAGATTGGGACCTTGTTATGGATATTAATTTGAAAGGCGCTTTTAACTGTATAAAGGCAGTTGCGCGTCCAATGATGAAGCAAAGAAGCGGCGCTATTATAAATATCGCATCAATTGTTGGTGTCATGGGCAATCCGGGTCAGGCGAATTATGTTGCTTCTAAAGCCGGATTGATAGGTCTTACCAAAACAACAGCAAAGGAATTCGCAACAAGAGGTATAAGATGTAATGCGGTTGCTCCTGGGTTTATTAGCAGCGCTATGACAGATGTATTGTCAGAGGATGTGAAAAAGCAGTATTTTGACGCGATTCCGCTTGGAAGGTTTGGAGAAACAGAAAATATTGCTGATGTTGTGGCATTTTTGGCATCAGATATGTCACAATATGTTACAGGACAGGTAATAAATGTTGACGGAGGGCTTGTAATGTAATATAATAGCTATATAATTCATTAAGAATTTATATATACATCACTGAAAGGGGGTGCGAGATAATAATGGAGGAATTTGAAAGAGTGAAGAACGTCATCGTTGACCAGCTTAGTGTTGATGCGGAAGAGGTAACACTTGAGGCATCATTTGTTGACGATTTGGGTGCTGACTCATTGGACGTGGTTGAGCTTATCATGGGTTTGGAAACTGAATTTGATATTGAAATCCCTGATGAGGACGCTGAAAAAATCAGCACAGTTGGCGACGCAGTTGAATATATAAAAAATCATGCGTAAGATACAGAGGTTTAGCGTCCTGCATCAATCTGTATTGATGCAGGATATAAACTTTTTTGGAGGAAATA
>CAJUFV010000084.1 GCA_910585795.1 uncultured Clostridia bacterium
AAATTCATCATCGGAGGATAATCAAATGAAAAAACAAAATGACAAGCAAATGAAAATGGGATACCTTATAAAACGCTTTATCCCATATTTCAAAAAATATAAATGGATACTTATTCTTGATTTACTGTGCGCTTCGCTGACAACAGTGTGCGAGCTTGTTTTTCCAATGCTTGTACGATACATAACAGATATGGGCATTAACAATATGGCGGGACTTACTGTAGGAATTATTCTGAAGATAGGTCTTTTTTATCTTATTCTGAGAATAATTGATTCCGCCGCTAATTTTTATATGGCGGACACAGGACATATAATGGGCGCGAAAATTGAAACAGATATGCGGCGGGATTTATTCGCTCATCTTCAAACACTCTCACATTCATATTACGCAGAGCATAAAGTCGGTCAGATTATGGCCAGAATTACCAGTGACCTTTTTGACATTACCGAATTCGCGCATCACTGTCCCGAAGAATTTTTTATCGCGGGCTTAAAAATAATTGTTTCTTTTATTATACTATGCGGCGTCAATGTGCCTCTGACAATTATAATGTTCGCGTCGCTGCCGCTCATATTCGCATTTGTTAAATTCTTTAATACAAAAATGCGCAGAGCCTTTAAAATGCAGCGTAATCAGATAGGTGAAATAAATTCTCAGGTTGAGGATTCACTTCTTGGCATACGCGTTGTGAAATCCTTCGCCAATGAAGATATTGAAACGGAAAAATTTGAGGACGGCAACAAAAAATTCCTGAACACAAAAAAGCTCGGTTATTTTTATATGGCAGGCTTCCATACCTCAAACAGAGCATTTGAAGGCGTTATGTATCTTATTGTCGTTGTGGCGGGCGCTCTGTTTATGATAAACGGAAAAATAAGTCCTGCTGACCTTACGGCATATTTGCTGTATGTCAGCACACTGCTCGCGACCCTGCGGACTATTATTCAATTTACAGAACAGTTTCAGCGTGGAATGACAGGCATTGAACGCTTTCTTGAAATAATGGACGCGCCGTCTGATATTACTGAAAAAGAAAACGCTGCTGAGCTAAAAAATGTTAAAGGAAATATCACCTTTGATTCTGTCAGCTTCCATTATCAAGACGATAATAACAACATACTCACAAATATCAGCCTTGATATAAAGAAAGGTGACAGTGTCGCTCTTGTCGGTCCGTCCGGCGGTGGAAAAACAACTATGTGTAACCTTATTCCCCGTTTCTACGACGTCACAGCAGGACGTATCCTTATTGACGGACAGGACATTAAAAATGTCACTCTGAAATCCCTGCGCGACTCAATTGGAGTTGTTCAGCAGGATGTATATTTATTCTCAGGCACTGTATATGAAAATATTGCCTATGGTCTGCCGGAAGCAAGCCTTAAAGACGTGATTGAAGCGGCAAAGCTGGCAGGAGCGCATGAATTTATCTCCTCGCTTGAAAACGGCTATGACACATATGTCGGTGAACGCGGCGTCAAGCTGTCCGGCGGTCAAAAACAAAGAATAAGTATCGCTAGAGTATTTTTAAAAAACCCGCCTATTCTTATTCTTGACGAAGCCACCTCGGCTCTTGACAATGAAAGCGAAAAAATTGTTCAGGATTCGCTGGAAAAGCTTGCGAAAGGCAGGACTGTTTTCACCATTGCCCACAGACTTACAACTATACGCAACGCTAATATAATACTAGTCCTTACAGAAAACGGCATCGAGGAACAGGGTACTCATCAGGAGCTTATTGATAAGGGCGGCTTATATTATAATCTGTACAGTATGTACGCGTCATTATAATAAATTACAGGAAGTTTATAAATATGGAACCAGATAAAATACTAAGCTATTGTCTTGATAACCTCGATGATGTTGTTCTGGCTGAAAGCTGGGGCGAAAAAGGAATATTTTATAACCCGCAAAATATACTCAAACGCGGTATTTATATATTAACGGTTAAGGAAAAGGACGGCGAAAATGACAAAAGCTCTGATTTAAACAGAGATAATATTTACCGAGTCAACCTCGGCGTACGCAAAAAAACCTTCATTGAAATATTCGGAGATACGCCGCCTCGTCCCGCAAAAGGAAAGGCTGTTGATATGGATTACGATTTTTCCGAGTTAAACCGCCTTATCCCCCACCCCGTTTACGCATGGATGAGCTGGATATGTATATTGAATCCGTCAGAACAAGCCTTCGAGCATCTAAAACCTCTGATACAGGAAGCTTATGAATACGCCACGGAAAAATTCAGGAAACGAAAGCTGTAAACCGTACCTAACCGATACCATCGGTTTAAATAAAACGAGAAAGGAGAAATAATATGAACAAAAAACTATTATCATGTATACTGACTGCCTCAATGCTTCTAAGCGCCGAAGCTAATATTTTCGCGGCCGACTTCGGTATAGGAAAGGAATACCGCGCGGAAGAAGACGCCTCAGCAAAAGCTAAGACACAAGAGCTTTACAGCAAGCGCCCATTTCTGCTAAAGCAGGCTGAGGACTTAAACCGCGGACTAACGGCAGTACCGGCAAAGGACGGAGGTATTCTTATCAGCTGGCGTTACCTCGGCACGGACAAAAGCTCATACTACGCGGATTTATACAGAAATGACGAGCGCATTTCCAGCGTGTCAGACACTACAAATTATCTGGATAAAGACGGCAAAAACGGAGATAAATACAAGCTTGTAATTTATGATAGCGCTTCTGCTGTCACAAATTCAGACAGTCCGCGGCTAACACCCTCAAAGCCGATAGATATATCTGAATGTACCGCATGGGATAAGGAATACATGTCAATACCCGTAAAGCAGTATGACAAAGGTAATTATATAGTAGACGACGCCTCTGTCGGCGACCTTGACGGCGACGGCGAGTATGAAATAATTGTGCGCCGCACTCCGGCGGACTACTTTAATCAGCTCCAGGCAGAAACAGACGAAAAAACAAAGAAAGTGACAAAGGTAATCGACACGCGCGAAGCATATCCGCTTATTGAAGCGTACAAAATGGACGGAACACATATGTGGACGCTTGACATCGGTAAAAACGAAGTGAATGAAATTGACGTAAACTTCCTTGTATACGACTTTGACGGTGACGGTAAATCAGAGGTGGTCATGCGCTCATATGACGGCATGACAGACGGTAAAGGCAACAAAATAGGTATTGCCGACGCTGATTATACACATAGTCTGCAAAAACAAAAGGACAGACAATATTTGTCGGAGGGTAACGAGTATCTGTCAATGTTTGACGGAGAAACAGGTGCGGAAACAGCGCGTACAGAGCTGCTGCCGAAACGTGACCCGCTTTCCGGCTGGTCATCAAAGTATAAGGACACCTCGCGTCTTACAAAGCGCGCCAGCCATTTTCTTCTGTCGACAGCTTATCTTGACGGTGAGCATCCAAGCATTGTTATGCTGCGCGGTGCGTGGGATGCTGTAAAGCTGGCGGCATGGGACTATAAAGACGATAAATTCAGCAGCTTATGGCAGTACGATTCAGGAGATACGCAGACAACAGAAAATATGTATAACGCAGGCTATCACAGTCTTGCTGTCGCTGATATAGACTTTGACGGAAAGGATGAGATTCTTTCAGGCGCCGGAGCGATTGACGATAACGGAAAATTTATGTACGCGACATACGCGGAGACTGACGGAGAAAAAATCAAGCTAGGCCACGGCGACGCGTTTGACACAGCAAAAATGGACCCAAACTATAACGGATATTATATATGGGCATGTCACGAAACAAAAGAGCTTCCCGCAAATATTGATTTGCATGACGCGCGTACGGGACAGGTTATTTACGGTTTCAACAAGCCAAAGGACACAGGACGCTCAAGAGCGGCAGACATTGACCCGACAAGTGAGGGCTGGGAGGTCTGGGGTTCAACCGGCACTCCGCTTATGTCATATGACGGCAAGCCGCTTGTATCCGGTATAGCTGAAAAATTACAGCCCGCGTTAGACAGCGGCACATTAAAGCTAACTACAGGTGAAACACTCGCCGACGGATGGAATACCTTTAAATACAGATACGCTGACGGCTCATTTATGAAGGATACAGAAACAGGACAGGAAATCACAGCAACACTGCCTATGAACTTTAAAGTGTTCTGGGACGGAGATTTACTGTCAGAGCTTGTAGACAATATCACTATTTCAAAATATAACTGGAACGATAAATGTGTGGATATTCTATATGAGGCAAACGGATGCGCCTCAAATAACGGTACAAAAGCTGTACCGTGTCTTGCGGCTGATATATTCGGCGACTGGCGTGAGGAAATCATATGGCGCGACGCAAACAATACTGAGCTCAGAATCTATGCGACACCTTATGAAACAGAATACAAAATTCCAACGCTTATGCACGATATAACCTATCGCGAAGCTATCGCATGGCAGAATAATCACTATAACCAGCCGGCAAACACTAGCTTTTATATGGGCGCGAAAACAACAACGGTTCCGGCTCCTGAAATAAAGACAACATCAGGTATGGTTAATCCCGATTTACAAGCAGCAAACCACCTTGATTTGACAATCAAACATGATACAGCCGGAGGCATAAAACCAATTTCTCCCTCCTCTCCGTTTACTGATATAGACTCGCACTGGGCAAAGGATTACATTATAGAAATGTACGAAAAAGATATTATAAACGGAATGACTGACACAACCTTCGTTCCCGACGGCACGGTTACAAAAGGGCAGTTTTCGGCGCTTATAGTAAATTTACTGGGACTTCCATCCGCAAAAACGGATGACAACGCTCACTGGGCAAAAGCATTTGCAGACGCGGCAAAGGAAGCGCGTCTTATAGATGAAAATATAAAAGCCGAAACAACCGCTGACCTTGACGAACCAATTACACGCGAGGAAATGGCCTCCGTCATCATAAGAGCGGCTACATATAAAAATATTAATATTCCTGATTATGAGCGCGCTGTCATGAGTGATTTTGAGTCAATTGCCGAATGGGTTCGGCAGGATGTCAATGACGCGGTTATTTTAAAAATTATCAGCGGCTTTGATGACGGTACCTTCCGTCCTAAAGAAAACGCGACACGCGCGCAGGCAGCTGTCATGATGTCTAAACTGTTCTTATTAATGCAATAAAAAATATTTAAAAGGAGTTTTTTAAGCTCCTTTTTATTTTACCGCGTAAATTTATATTTATTTTTCTATATT
>CAJUFV010000085.1 GCA_910585795.1 uncultured Clostridia bacterium
TTCATTTTTTATTTCCGCTATTGACGTCATGCATAATAAAATGATAGAATATATAATTAAATACGTAATTATTATAGGAGAAAAAAATGTGGAGTGCAGATAAATGGACTGAATACAAGCTTATAGACAGCGCTAATGGTGAAAAACTCGAATATTGGGGAGAATATTTACTACGCCGACCTGACCCTCAGGCAGTATGGAGCCTTAAATCCGATACACGCTGGAACAAAGCTGACGCATGCTACCATCGTTCAAAATCCGGTGGAGGAAAATGGCAGTATTTCAATAAGAAACTTCCAGAACGCTGGACAATTAAATACCGTAACCTTACATTTAATATAAAACCTATGGGATTTAAACATACTGGTCTCTTTCCAGAACAATCAGTCAACTGGGATTGGTTTTCATCCTTAATAAAATCGGCAAACCAGCCCGTACGCGTGTTAAATCTTTTCGCATACACAGGCGGCGCGACTGTCGCCGCTCTTGAGGCAGGCGCAGAGGTAGTACATGTAGACGCGTCAAAAGGTATGGTAACCTGGGCAAAGGAAAATATCATTTCCTCAGGTCTTGAGGATAAACATGTACGCTACATAGTTGATGACGTAGTCAAATTTGTACAGCGTGAAAACCGCCGCAAAAAACAGTATGACGCGATTATTATGGACCCTCCATCATATGGTCGAGGTCCTTCCGGCGAAGTGTGGAAAATTGAAAATGAGTTATATCCCCTTATTGAAGAATGTATGAAAATTCTCTCAGATAATCCGCTTTTCTTTCTAATCAATTCATACACTACCGGTTTAAGCGCGCAAGTATTAATAAATGTACTTACAATGACAATTGGAAAAAAATACGGAGGTAAAATTACCGCCGATGAAATAGGTTTACCTATGAGTTCCAATAATCTTATACTTCCATGCGGCATAAGCGGCAGATGGCAGTCAAAATGACAATTATATATTTAAGAAGGTAGTATAAATGATAAACACAGAGAATCTTTCCTTCTCATACCTTGAGGAAAATACAGAAAATAATACGGTAAAAGAGGAAATTATTTTAAAAGAATTAAATCTTACAATAAAAAAAGGTACATTTACAGCAATACTAGGTCATAACGGAAGCGGTAAATCAACTCTTGCAAAGCATTTTAACGCTATACTTCTGCCAACAGGTGGAAAGGTATATATTAAAAATCTTGATACCTCTGACAAAGAAAATATTTTTAAAATACGTCAGTCAGCCGGAATGGTTTTTCAAAATCCTGATAATCAGATGGTAGCAGCAATTGTAGAAGACGAAATTGCTTTCGCTCCTGAAAATCTCGGTGTGAAAAGCAGTGAAATCCGCAAACGTGTTGATGAATGTCTTAAAATCGTTAACATGGAAAAATTCTCTCAAAGCTCTCCTTCAAGACTATCCGGCGGACAAAAACAGCGTATCGCAATTGCGTCAGTTCTTGCGATGAACCCAGAAATACTTATACTTGACGAGCCTACGGCTATGCTTGACCCAAAGGGCAGAAATGAAGTCATGGCAACAATAAAAAAACTTAACAAAGAAAACAGCATAACTGTTATATTAATAACCCATTATATGGACGAGGCAGTTACCGCAGACAGAACAATAGTTATGAATGACGGTAAAATCTTGCTTGACGGCACACCAAATGAAGTTTTTCGAAATGTAGAGCAAATTAAATCAATCGGTCTTGATGTTCCACAAGTTACAGAGCTTGCGTTTGAATTAAAAAAACACGGTATCAATATAGGCAATGATATACTTACAGTTGATGAATGCTTTAACGCTCTTACTTCTTTTATCGGGGGTATAACACATGCTTAAAGCTGAACATATAAATTATATCTATCAAGCAGGAACTCCGTTTGAAAAACAAGCGCTGTATGATATTAATATAAAAATACCGGATGGTTCCCTTGTTGCTCTTATCGGGCATACAGGCAGTGGCAAATCTACCCTTATACAACATTTTAACGCACTTATAAAACCTACATCAGGAAAAATAACTGTTGATGAGACAGACATAACCGCTCCAAAAACTGACTTAAAACTGATAAGACAAAAGGTAGGACTTGTTTTTCAATATCCGGAGCATCAGCTCTTTGAAGAAACAGTATATAAAGATATTGCTTTTGGTCCCATAAATATGGGACTTAACCAAAAAGAAATTGATGAACTTGTAAAACGAAGTGCAAGACTTGTCGGTTTAAAAGAAAAATATCTTGAACGCTCTCCGTTTGAATTGTCCGGCGGACAAAAACGACGCGCGGCAATAGCAGGCGTATTAGCTATGAATCCAAAAGTTCTTATACTTGACGAGCCTACAGCAGGACTTGACCCAAAAGGCAGAGACGATATTCTGGAAATAATAAAAAATCTTCATACAGAAAACAAAGAAATGATAATTATATTTGTCTCACATTCAATGGAGGATGTCGCAAAAACAGCGGAATATATTATTGTTATGAATAATGGACATATAGAAATGCAGGGAAATGTAAAGGAAATATTTTCACAGGCTGAAATGCTTCGTAAAATAGGTTTAAACGTTCCTCAGATAACACTTCTTACAGAAAAACTCAGAAAAGCCGGTTATCCTATACCAAATAATATTTATACGGTAAAGGACGCCGTAAACGCTATAAAAAAACTGACCGGAGGTATGACAGATGCTTAAAGATATAACTCTTGGTCAGTATATACCTGCTAAATCACCACTTCATTCTATTAATCCGCCTCTTAAAATAATTTTTACAATATTATATATGGCAGCTCTGTTTACAGTAAAAACCTATTATTCATACGCAGTATTTACAATATATACATTTCTGCTAATGATTATCAGCGCTATACCTGTAAAAATAATTCTAAAGGGATTGCGGCCTATGATGTGGATACTTATATTTACAGGACTATTAAATATATTTATGACTCCAGGTAATATAATATGGTCTATATCCATTTTCAAATTTACATTAAAAATTACAAGTGAAGGCCTTAGCTCAGGCATACTTATGGCAATAAGACTTATATACCTGCTTATAGGCACATCATTGCTGACGCTTACAACATCGCCACTTCAGCTGACAGACGGAATAGAAACACTTTTAAAGCCCTTCAACAGAATCAAAGTACCTTCACAGGAAATTGCAATGATGATGACTATTGCAATAAGATTTATTCCTACACTTACAGAGGAAACAGACAAAATAATGAAAGCTCAAACGGCAAGAGGCGCGGATTTTGAAACAGGAAATATTATAAAACGAGCAAAAGCTATGGTGCCGCTTCTTGTACCATTATTTATCAGTGCTTTCCGCCGAGCAGACGAGCTTGCTACCGCAATGGAAGCGCGATGCTATAACAGTGGAATAAAACGTACCAAAATGAAAGAAAATCATATGACTTTTACTGACTTAAAAGCAGGAATAGTTTTTACGGCTGGAGCAGCCATACTTTTACTGGCAGAATTTTGGATTTATTTTTAGATTGAAATTTTTTATAAAAAATGTTATAATAAACTCACGGCATAGTACCTGAAAAAATATATAAACGGATATGAGGCAAAGTTCTTATACTTTGCATTTACAATAAAAATGAATATTAAACTTAAGCTTCAATATGACGGAACAGCATATCACGGATGGCAGATACAAAATAATGCAGTAACAATACAGGAAACTGTTAAAAAAGCAATAGAACAAATTACAGGAGAACAAATTAACCTGATAGGATGCGGACGAACAGACACTGGAGTACACGCTGAAAATTACATATGCAATTTTCATACACTATCATCAATACCTCCTGAAAAATTTCCTTATGCTCTTAATTCAAAATTACCATCAGATATAGTATGCTTTAATGCGGAAAAAACCGATGAAAAATTTCATTCTAAAAACAGCGCTGTAAAGAAAAGATATATTTATAAAATAATGTGCAGTGAATTTCCAGACGCGGTTATGAACAGATACACATGGCACTGCAAATACCCGCTTGACATTCAAAAAATGCGTGAAGCGGCAAAAGCTTTTATCGGAGTACATGATTTTTTAGGCTTCGCTTCAAGCGGATTTACCGTAAAAACAACTGTAAGAGAAATTTATTCCCTTGATATTTTAAAAGAAAATAAAATTATAACAATAGATATCATAGGAAACGGTTTTCTGTATAATATGGTAAGAATTATAGCGGGTACCCTTATGTATGCGGGAAGCGGCAAAATAAATCCCTCCGACATGGAAGAAATTATCGCGTCATGTGACAGAAAAAAAGCTGGTATAACTGCTCCGCCGCAGGGACTTTGTCTGAAGGAGGTGTATTACTGATGAACGCAGAGGAAGAAGATTTACTTAATGAAAAAATTATAGATAATCTTATTCAATACACATCAGAAAATGATGATACAGCCGATGACAAAAATGAAACAGATACACAAAATGATGAAATTAAATCTAATATTTTTCAAACAAATGATATATCAAATACAGAAGAATTTAATATAAATGATGAATTTGACAAAGAAATACCTGAAGAAGAACAGCTTCCTCCTGAGGATATTCATTATATAGAAGATTTTGCGGATAAAAATATTAAATCAAATTCTGATAACTATAAAAATAATAATTCTGATTATGGAAAAAAAGGAACAAAAGCAGGTATTATTATCGGCATTATAATAGGAATTATCGTAGTTACAGCATTTATAAGTATTGACAGCGGAATTATCGGCCGTTATAAAAATAATTTTGCAAAAAACTTTTCTAACATATTTAAAAATTTCCAGTCAGACAAATATAATGATGAATTTGAAAAAGCTCCTGTTATAGATACTCAATATAAATTAGACACAAAAAGCAACATTATTGTATCTCTTGAATCAGCAAACAAAACAGAATTTACCGAATACAGGGACGGAATTATATTCGCGGGTATGAATCATCTTACATATATTGATAATACGGGAAATATTGTATGGGAAACAGATACATCAATAGTTGACCCAATACTGAAAGCAGCTGGAAATTATATATTAATTGCTGAAAAAAACGGTAATAAGCTCTGCCTTTACGGCGACCGCAGACTTTTATATGATACTGACGACCCTGACGAAATAATCGCGGCTGAGCTTTCTGCCTCAGGAGATGTTGTAGCAGTAACAGACAAATCATCATATAAGGGCGGTATATCGGTATATAACAAATCAGGAGCAAGAATTTTTTCATGGGCCGCGGGCAGCAGTATGGTAATAAGCGCGGATATATCGTCTGTGTCAAGATGTGTTGCAGTTGCGACACTTGACACGGAAAATACAGCAGGAACAATAATTCATCTTTTTGATGTAAACCAAACTGACAGCTACGCAAAAATAAATATTGACAATACAGTTGTATTTGATATGAAATTTACAGGAGATTTATTAACCGCCTTTGGTGATAACAGAATTACTGGTATTTCCGCAAACGGAAATCTGCTGTATGACAATATATTTGAAAATGAACAGCTTACACATTCCGCCATAGACTCAAAAGGTAATAATATATTATCTTTTGATAACGGAAATATCCCTATGATTAATATGTATAACAAAAATGGCAGATTGAAGTCAAGCATTACATTAACAGGCGTTACAGATTTTATTGATATCAATGACAAAAATATACTGTACAATCTTGGACGTGATGTATACTTCGGAAAAATCAATTCAGATGATATTGTAAAATATACAGCTACAATGGATATTAAAAAGCTGCTTATTACTTCAAATAATACTTTTGTTATTGTATATTCAAACAGTATTGAAATTATAACAGTTTAACTGTGGGGAGGTATAATATGAATATAATTCCCGATTTAATTCTGGCAGCAGTAACTTTTATAGCATTTATAATCGGCTACAAAAAAGGATTTGTCAAA
>CAJUFV010000086.1 GCA_910585795.1 uncultured Clostridia bacterium
AACAGCTTATAAAAAAATTTAAGAATGTGCGCTCTGTTGAAAAAAAGTTATATCTATTTCCGAATAGAGGAATAACCGTCAAGCCTATTGTGATTGCCGGCACCGGACCAGCAGGACTTATGTGCGCTTTGACACTGGCGCAAAATGGATACAGAGTAATAGTACTCGAAAGAGGCAAATGCGTTGAAGAGAGAAAAAAGGAAGTGGATATATTCTGGAATGGCGGGAAATTTAACCCAGAGTCTAATGTTCAATTTGGAGAAGGAGGAGCCGGAACTTTTTCAGATGGGAAACTGACAACAGGAATAAAGGATTTTCGTATAAGAAAAGTATTGGAAGAATTTCATCGTCATGGAGCTCCAAAAGAAATTCTTTATTATTCAAAACCTCATGTTGGCACTGATAATCTTTGCCATATGGTTGCGTCTATACGAAAAGAGATAATCGCTCTTGGCGGTGAGGTCAGATTCGAAAATAAGCTTGCCGGAATTAGAGCAGAAAATGGAACGGTATGCGCTGCTGTAGTACGGAACAAAACGGATGAATATGAAATTGATACAGATAATATAGTGCTTGCAATAGGTCATAGCGCAAGAGATACATTTGTTATGCTTCGTGATATAAATGTATGCATGCAACAAAAAAGTTTTTCTGTTGGGGCTCGTATTGAACATTCACAGGAAATGATAAATAAAAGTCAATATGGTATTCATTGGACTAAGTTGCCCGCTGCTGATTACAAAATGGCGGTGCATCTTGATAATGGCAGAGGGGTTTATACATTTTGTATGTGTCCTGGCGGAAAAGTGGTGGCATCTGCTTCTGAGGAGGGGGGGATTGTTACAAATGGCATGAGTTATTTTGCGCGTGACGGAAGGAATTCAAACAGCGCGTTGCTTGTAAATGTTACGCCTGAAGACTTTGGCGATGACGACCCTCTTGCGGGAATGTATTTTCAGCGTGAGATTGAGAGAAAAGCGTTTAGTGCTGGCAGAGGATACAGTGCTCCATGTCAGCGTGTCGGGGATTTTCTTGGTATAGGGCATAAACGACAATATAATATAGAACCAACCTACCAGCCATCCGTTGTATGGACAGAACTTGACAGTATTTTCCCCAAATACATAGTGGAATCCATGAGGGAAGCAATAATAAAAATGGATAAAAAGCTAAACGGATTTGCTGATGCAAATGCGGTGCTTACAGCGCCAGAGACACGCTCATCTTCGCCGGTAAGGATTCTTAGGGACAGCAAAAATATGCAGTCAAATATAAAAGGACTTTATCCATGCGGAGAGGGATCTGGATATGCCGGAGGTATAATGTCCGCTGCTGTAGATGGTATAAAAGTGGCTGAGGCTATAGCTATAAATAATAGCAAGGAATAAAAATAAGGCTTTAGAGCATCATTAATAAAACAGTAATATTGTTTTAAGTAAAATGGCATAGTTTTTCTATGCTATTTTACTGTTTGGCGTGGCAGATAACCCACCAAATCATAATAAATATCAATCTCTTGTTTCCTTTGGCCATCAATCTTTTTTCGCTTTGTGGACTCCACTTGTTTTATCATGCCGTTTAACACGGTAGGTGTTAATTCCTGCAAATCAAAATATTTATGTATTTTCGCAATAAAACGCTTTAAATTATCAGCATTTCATCTTGATGTTCAATCTTAAAAGTTAAAGTATAAATCTTTATGTTCAACTTTTTTGTTTGTTCTCATCATCAGCGAAAAATATCTGAAATCTGCTTTTCGAAAGAACGCTTCTAAATTTATCCTCATAAACAGATTTTTCTTTTAGCAACACCCGTGCAATTCTTCCATGAAAATAAAAAAGAGAATAATTACAGCAGCTATTGTGGAAGTATTAGCGTCAACAAATATTTCTGCCTATGTTGCATAAAGTTCAAGAGAAAGTATGTCTCTTAACGCAATAGAACAGAAAATACAAATTGTTAAAAATTTAATTGGCAATATTCTTGATGAAGTACAAAATGGCAATTTCGGTTATATATTAGCCACGGGATATGCGCGCATAAGAATACTAAAAACGGTTATAGCAAATAAAACAGACGGTAACGGTTACAGAATATTATCACGAATTGCATTTTATGCAATTCGTGATATAAGGGATAAGCAGTTAAGACTTGACGCATATATAAAACTGGAAGAAAAAGGTATTACTTACAGATGTAATTACAGCAGTTCAAAACATCAGTATGAATATTAATATCGCAATAAAAGAGGCATACTATCAGACACAGTATTAACTATGACATGTAATTCACGATTAATATCTGCTATCGCGATATTCCTGCTGTAGAAATGGAGCGCTTTATAGTAGCAGGGAAACTTATTATAAATAATGCTTACAATAAATAATTCAATAATAGCTTTAAAACGGGAGTTGATTGATACGGCTCTCGTTTATATTATATATTGATTTAATACACATCATCTCCGAATTTATCTCGGAGTCTTTTTAGAAATAATTCTGCCGCTTTTGAAAATACCTGATATTTTTTCCAAGCAATGTCAACGGGTATTTTAATATCTGATTTTAGCGGTCTGAAACAAATGTTCATTTTATCATTTGTTCTGATAAGTTTATCCAGACTTAGAACATATCCAAGCCCTTCATCTGCCATAAGCGCGGCATTATATAAAAGGTTATATGTCGCTATAATATTTAACTCATTATATTCGCGCCTTATCCATTTTTTAATATCGCTGCTAAGTAATGTCTGTCGCGAAATAATAAGCGGTATATCCCATAAATCTTTTGGTTCTATTACTTCTTTTTCAGCAAGAGGACTGTCCACCCTCATAAACAGCCCCCATCTGTCAACTACTGGAAGACGTAAATATTCATATTTATCTATATCGTCAAAACCTATAAACAATCCGAAATCAAGCAAGCCTTTATCAAGTTTATAGGCAATATCTTCTTTATCACCGCTGAAAATATTATAATGCACGCGGGGATATTCGGAATGTAATTCATTTGCTATACGCGCGATTAAACGCATAGCGTCTGTTTCGCCGCCTCCTATATAAATATCTCCGGTTATTGAGTTATTATCTGATAAAAATTCAGCTTTTGTTTTATCCGCAAGATTTATAATATCTTCAGCACGTTTTTTTAACAGCATACCGTCAGCGGTCAAGGAAAGTTTTTTACTGCTTCGTATGATAAGTTGCTTTCCAAGCTCATCTTCTAAATCCATAAGCTGACGCGATAATGTAGGTTGTGTAATATGCAAGGTATCTGCCGCAGCTGAAATACTTGATTCTCTTGCGACTGCAAGAAAATATTTTAAGACACGAATTTCCATAATATTCTTCTCCTATTTGTATATCTGTATAATAGCACATCAATAATATGCTTGTCAAGCATATTGTATTATACAATATAAGCATTTGATATTTTGTGTTTCTAATATTATAATTATATCAAGAAATTGCAAACATTCAGACAGGAGGAGATGAAAAATGTCAATCAGGAAAACACTCTGTTTGATACTCGTTCAGTTTTATCCATAGTTATACAGCCTGTATTAGCAGAATACGAAGCTACTATGACAGCTGCAAAGCGAAATGATTGTCACGCTGATTACTACGCATTATCATGAAGAAATATTTCATCGATAAAACAATAGTGTCGTTCTGAACACCTCATAGCAACGACGTCGGAAGTTGTGTAGCCAATCTCCACAGTATTTGCAAGAGTGATAATGTCATATGGAAAACAGTTACAAGATTTTCGTTATCAGTTTCAAGCAGTAGCGTTGTATCTTGTATAAATGGCTTGAATTTAGATGTTAAAATGAAATAGTTAAATAAGGAGGATAAAAAATGAAA
>CAJUFV010000087.1 GCA_910585795.1 uncultured Clostridia bacterium
ATACATGGTAAAATCTAATAAAACAATAGGTTATATTTTCATTTAGTTGGTAGTTTTCAATAAAAAAGAATATCCGCGGGAATTTTGCGGATATTCTTTGTAATTAATTACCTTGTTTTACTAATTGATAGAAAAGCTTTTCATATCATAATGCATCATATTTGTATTCCAGAGGAAAATTTTCACAGTATCGCTGTCCTGAGGAACGGTATATGAGCCTTCCATAAATGTATCGGAATTTGCCGATTTTGAAATCTTTTCTATTGATTTAAGAACATTGCGGTCATATGAAGCAATATACAGATATAATTCAGCGTCTTTATCAGCTTCTGCGATATCAGCGGAAACAGATATTGTTTCGCCGGCTGCTACAGAGGAAGAGTTAAAGTTTATCTTTGTTTCATCTTTCACAATGCTTTCAGCCGCGTGTGAAACGGTTATTCCTGTCATCCATACGCCAAAGGTGGCTGTGTCGCCGCTTATGTCAAAGCCCAGCGCTGAAATTTCAGATACGTCTGTCATATTAAGCGGTGCGTTGCTTACAAGAAGTGTTGCAGCCGTAAATTCAGGTTCGTGGTATGTGTCGTCACGTCCTGTGCGTACAGGAGCAATATATACTGAATATGTCTGTTTGTCAAGGTCAACAATTGTTCTTGCGCATACATACTGTCCAACCCACGAATCTTCTGATGAACCGACTATGGCTGATATTTTGTTTCCAACTTGCTCGCCGTTGGCGTTAACTGCATTGGCGCTGCCGCTGCCGTTGCCTGCGGCATTAAATCTTATTTCTGTAACCGCGTTTTCATCGCCGTTGGCATTTTTTCCGTAAAGTTTATATGAAACATAGCCTGAAAGCTTGTGCAGAACACCAAATTCTGTATCAATTACATATGTTCCGTTTTCATTGAATAGTGAAGGATTAAGCACCTTGTCATTCTCAAAATCAAGTTTCATAAGTTTTCCGGTCTGATTTTTCTTTGTTGAAAATCTCATTGCTTCTATATGCATTGAAGAATTTGTTGATTCTATTGCAGGTGTCCAAGTGACTGAGGAATCAGCAGTTATACCGCTCTTTTCCCAATCCCATACTTCAACTCCGTCATTATTAAGTTTCTTGGCGGCGGTTGTTATATCCATATGATATAATTCTTTTAAATCATCGGGAATCTGAGGCAGAGAACGTGTTTTAAATACATCGCTTTCAATAGGTTCGGATTCGTTATAGAATGTGTCATAGGCTGTAACTACAGCTTTATATTCTTTGCCGGCCTCAAGTCCGGAGAAGCTCCAGTTGTTTTCAGACGGCATTTCGTTTGCGTGCTTCAGCCAGTAATACGACGATGGTGTCACTTTTTTAACGGCTTTGCCTGTAGCAGTATCAATAATTTCAACGGCGTAGTTATTTACAGCTGTTTCATCATCCTTTGCCTGAGTGAAGCTTATACGGCAGTTGGTTTCTGTAATATCAGAAGCCGTAACTGCGGCGTCGCTGTCAAAATACGGAGCTGTTGTGTCTCGGTCGTCTGTGTATGTCCAGTTAGCCCTATCGTTTACATCGACAATCCATGGTTCTCCAAATTCCATATCACGGAATAAATCGAGTCTGTGTATGATTACTTTTTCGTCAGCGTCTACCTCAATGTAGTAGCCTGAGCTCTCATTTTCATTGCTGCTTCCGAAACGTCTTGGCATATAGTTTTCATCCCAGCAGTTTTCTATTTCCATATTGTTAACCGCGCCTGTGTTGAGGGAAGTGAATTCCTTCTGATGAATAGAGCGCTCATTTGCCATTGTCCAGTGAGAGTGTCCTGCGAATGTGATAGCGTTGGAATGATTTTTAAGTCCGTTATAAAGCTCAGAGGTACCCCAGTAGCTTGATTCGGAAACAGCTCCATTTTTAAAGCCTGTTATCGGTGATGAACCGAAAACAGTATCCTTTACAGCTGGATGCATTGCGACAAATATCGGTTTTCCGTTTGATTCTGCCGCCGCGTCATTCATAGCGTTTTCAAACCATTCAATGGTCTGAGGTGAATGTACATATTCATATTTTTCAGGGTTATAATCATCATTATATTTGTATGTATCCTGACTTACGCATATAAATTTATAGCCTTTAATATCATATATGTTGTTTGTTTTAGTAAGAGTTGAGTCATATTTTGAAAGCTCTTTTACAAAATTATCGCCTTTGCCGTCCTGAACATCGTGATTACCCCGAAGGAACATAACCTTTACATTGTTTGCCTTTATTTCAGGGATGGAGTTAAAGTCATTAATCATTGCCTGATATTCGGCAGGGTTACTGTTGTGGGTTATGTCGCCCGGTACAATTATTGCGTCAA
This sequence comes from uncultured Clostridia bacterium, assembly GCA_910585795.1. Classification (GTDB taxonomy): domain Bacteria; phylum Bacillota; class Clostridia; order UBA1381; family UBA1381; genus Hominilimicola. Next base: position 2,349 of record CAJUFV010000087.1, read on the forward strand.
GCAGGACATTGCCCTGTGTGTCTTTTGATTTGTCAACAACCTGTTTAAGCGCGTTCTTGACTTTTTCGCTTACTGTCGCGCTGCCGTTTTGAGCATTACGTCCGTACTGGAAATCAGACAGTACCGCGAATCTTAATTTAATATCATCAGGATTAGGAGTGGCTGACGGAGTAACGGTTGGAGTAGTCGTTGGAGCTGGTGTAGTTGTTGGCTTGTTTGTTGGGTCAGCTGTAGACGTAACCGTTGGAGCTGGTGTAGTCGTTGGATTGTTTGTTGGGTCAGCTGTAGGCGTAACCGTTTGAGCTGGTGTAGTCGTTGGATTGTTTGTTGGGTCAGCTGTAGGTGTAACTGTCGGAGTTGGTGCTTCAGTCGGTTCAGGTGTGGCTGTTGGCGCCGGAGGATACGCGTTTACTTCGTTAATAAATGCAGTTATTTCCTCATCAGTAAGATTGGTTTTACCCATAAGCATCCAGCCGTTTTTGATAAATTCATCTATTTTTGCGTCACCGTTAAGCTCTGTCTTTTTTGCCGGAAGTGTCACCGTAAGCATTGTGTTCAGGTCGTCAGCCTTTGTCAATGCTTTTCTTGCCTCGACATTGCTGTATTCTGCCGCTACTTCAGCGTCGGTCAACGCTCTCTGATAAAGCTTTCCGAATACAAACTGACCGCCCATAGCGTCTTGCGCGTTTGTATTTTCAGGACGATAGTCGGCGCCCATAAATACGCTGTAGTGGTCCTTCATATTAGTACCTTGCGGGAACTGGATAATACCGCCTTTGTTTAACGTATCAACACATTTGCCGTCTACATATACCTTTATCTGACTTGAGGTTACTGTAACAGCTATGTGATAATATTTATTTAATGAGAGTGTTGTATTATCGCCCGGATAGGTTCCTCCGCTCGACTTTTTAATCCAGCCGCTTGAATTGGCAACATAAACTAATAGTTTTCCCGTTGAGTTTGTTTCAATATCAAAACCGTATGTTTGAGCGGCTCCGAATATTATACCTGAGTATTCTGTCAATTTTGCGTAACATTCAATTGTATACCCGTCTGATGTTGCCATAAGATTGCGTCTTGCTTCTGGGAGAGGTACTCGGTAAGCGCCTAAATCACCTTTAGGTATTGTTGACTCGTAACGCTTTTGTTCAGAATTATATGAAATCGCTGTAGTACCGTTGTCTAAGTCTGTCATAGAATTGTCAATAGCGTAGTTTGAGTTATCCATAGCCATTGAGTCTGTATAATAGGCAGATACAATCGCGTCAGAGCTTGTATATTCTGTTTTAGCTTCTGTTGTAAATTCTTCGCTCTCTATAGGTTCTGATTCATTATAGAAATTGTCAAGCGCGGTGATTCTTATTTTGTATGATGTGTTTGGTTTTAGTTGATAGTAGGCGCTGTTGTTGATTTTATTAAAGTCACTCAGCTTAAAGGTCTGTGTTTCGGGATAATCCGATGTTCCTTCAAGCCAGTAATATGACGAGAGTGTGACGGTTTTATCCGACTGACCTGTTGATTGATTAATGGCTTCAGCCTTGTAGTTTACGACCTGATTATCCGCGTCGCTTGCCTGAGGAAAAGTAATCGTGCAGTCGGACGCTGTAACGTCGGAAATTGTTACGCTATCCTGCGCGTTAAAATACGGCGCGGTGTTGTCACGGTCGTCTGTATACTGCCAGTTTTCTTTGTCATTTACGTTAACTGTCCACGGCTCACCGAATTCGCGCGGATTTTCTTCCGTGCCGCGGTAGAAGTCCATTTTATGTATTGTAAGGTTATTGTCGGTATCTACCTCTATGTAATAACCCGTGCTTTCATTTTCATTGTTGCCGTATCTTTTTGGCTGGTGCGCCTCGTCCCAAGCGCCTTCGTCAGCCTCAAGGTTATTGACTGAGCCTGTGTTCAGGGAAGTAAAATCCTTTTGATGGATTGAACGCTCATTAGACAGCACCCAGTGAGAATGACCGGAGAAGGTTACGGCGTTGGAGTGGTTCTTAAGTGAATTATACAGCTCGTTTGTAGCCCAGTATGACGAGGTTGTAGGCTTACCTGCCTTCATACCGTTTATTACATATGAACCGTATACAGTGTCCTTTATATTTGGATGCATACCTACAAATATAGGCTTGCCGTTTGATTTGTCGGCAGCTACATTCATTGCTGTAGTAAACCAAGATATTGTATCAGGTGAGTGAAGATACGGATAACTGCTTGATTCGTCATTACTTCTTTGAGTATCTTGACTTACCATAACAAACTGATAGCCGTTTACTTCATATATATTATTGGCTTTTGTTAAAGTTGGGTCATATTTTGAAATTGAAATGATAAAGTTTTGCTGTTTGTCTGGTTTTGCGTCGTGATTGCCGCGCAGGAACATAACCTTTGTATGACTGCCTGTGGGAATAACTTCACTTAAATCGTTTATAAAAGCGTCAAATTCCTCAGTGCTGCTGTTATGGCTTATATCACCGGGAATCATAAGAGCGTCAAGCTTGTCAATACCGCCTGCTTTTGCGATTACCTGTCTAAGAGCTTTTTTAAATTTATTTCCGTCGTAGGCATAATTATCTGAACCGTGTCTGCCGTACTGGAAATCAGACAGTACTGCCATACGCAGATTTACGCCGTCAGCCGGCGCCTCGGTAACTGTAGGAGATTCGGTTTCAACAGGTTCAGGGGTGTATTCGCTTATCACGGCATTTTTGAGCCATACGCCGCTGCTGTATCTTATGTTATTTACATTAAAGCTAAAGCCTGTAAACTTTGCAATATTTGCATAGTTTAAATCTGCGTTTTCAACAAGCAAATGTTCTTCTGTCGGTTCTGTTTCCGAATAACTTGTAGTATCTGTTTTTCTTATTACAAGCCATGCGGAATACTTATTGTTTACAAGGTCAAGCTTTACTCTTACAAAATAAAGCTGTCCTGCTGTCGAGTCGCTTGTTGAAGAAGAGAGTTTTATGTCTTTGGAATTTCCGACGGTATTTCCGAACGCGTCCACTGCAAATGCTGTAGCAGGACGGTTTGTGCTTGAAGATGTTGATTTGGGGTTTAAACGTATTTCCGCGATATTGCGTTCCTCGCCGTTTGCGTTTTGACCGTGCAGTACAAGGTTTGTATATCCGTCAGCTCTGCTTACCGCGGAAAATTCAGTTTCAAATATGTATCCGTCTCCGTCAAGGGCAGGAGGATTATTTACGGTATCCCCATTAAAGTTTAACTTCATTAAATTTATGGAGCTTTGTATGCCAGTAAAGGTTCTCGAGGAAAATCTTACCGACAGCTCATTAACTGAATCGGCGCTGTTGATTTTCTGCACACTCCATATTGTGTTTGTGGTATCGCAATTAATACCATAGCTGTTTAAAGCCTCTTTATCTATAGCAGTTCCAAGCGCGTAATCCTCAGATGGAATATTTGCCGCGTTATAGACAAGCGGAAAGGTGAAGTCTGTATCGGCAGCATTCACGGCCGGTATGATGGCAAATAGCTGTGCCAGAACTATAAGCATAGCGAAAAATTGCCTGTATTGTTTGTGTTTCATAAAAAATGCCCCTCTCGTAAAATATTTTTGGTAGTTTTATCTATGTTTTTATTATAAAAAGAAAATGGATTTGAGTAAATAGGTTAAATTAGTAAAAAATAGTTTAAATTTTATATAAAATAAAAAATTACGGCAGTGAGAGAGAATACTGCCGTAATTTTAGGGAGAGTTTAGGGGGTTCAATGAAAAAAATGTTTTATTTCATTTTACAAGCTCATTATAGCGGAAAGAAGAAAAAAAGCCAATAGGCTAAATTTGTTTTTATGGTTTAATTTTGACAAAAATTGAAAATCGCAAAATTAAACTATTAATAAAAATATAGCATATTGACTTTTTATATAAAATTCTATTAAATTTAAAATAGAAGTTAAAAATATTTTGGCAGGGAGGATTATGATTATGAAATTAAAAAGAACTATTGCGCTTACACTTATTATTGCGGCGTTAAGTCCGGCAGTATATGCGTCAGACGCGGTGTACATTAAGGAAAACAGTTCACAGGCGATTATAAACGGAAAAACAGAGGATATTGAGCATGATATTTTAAATATTGACGGTACGGCGTATATTCCGCTCAGAGCAATATCAAAGGTGCTGGGGTATGACGTTTACTGGAAAGAGGGTAAAATTGTCGTGGGCACAAAAGACGAAAAAGTATTGTCTGAAATGGTTAATGATGATTACCTTGCCCAGAAATTCGACGAGGCTAAAGCCGGAACGGATTTAAGCGATATAAGGAAGATAAAGGAAAAACTTAAGGAAGCGGTATACGATAAGGATGCCGACCCTTCCAAAGCGCTGTCTTTGTGGAAAGAGGACGGCAGCTTTGAGGGAATAGAATATTTTAATCCTGACAGAATGGTGTGGAACGCAAAAGACCATGTTGATTATATAAGAACAATGCTTAAAGCTGTATACACTGAGGGTAATCAGTATTACGGCGATAAGGACATAAAGGAAAAGATAAAGAAATCACTTGAATTCTGGGCAACGGGCGGAAGAGTTGAATGTGACAACTGGTGGCAGCAAGAAATCGGCGTTCCAGGGGTTGTATCGGATATACTTATACTCAATCCGGAAGAGCTTACCGACGAGGTACGTACTGTGCTTAACGCGGAGGCGGCAAAGGGCAGTATTTTTAATGAGAAGATAACAGACCGTATAACAGAGCGTCCTGTAAGTAATACAGGGGCAAATCTTACCGATAAGCTGCTTACAAGCTTTAAGATAGATATTGCTACGGAAAATGAGGCGGAGCTGTATGACGGACTGCATCTGCTTGAAAATGAATTAAGAGTATTTGAAAAAATAAGAACAGATGAATTCGGTGAGGATTCAGACGGTATTAAAGCTGATTACAGCTTCCATCAGCATGTTGACCAGATACAGTCGGGCAGTTACGGTGACGTTATGGTCAGCGGAGCGGCAAAAATACTTTCATACATAAAGGGCACAAAATATAAGCTGTCGGATTACGCGCTGAACGAGTTTACAAACTTCCTTCTGGACGGACAGCAGTGGATGACATATAAGGGATATATGGAGCTTACAACCGCGGGACGTCATATAACGCGTCCAAACGCGATTAAGGGAATGAAGAACAATATATTGCAGGCTGTGGAGGCGCTTGAGGGCAATACTCAGATTGAGCGTTATGACGAGCTTATGGAGATGAAGAAAAACCGTCTTGGTGAAGATGACGCGGATATATTTGAAGGAAACAGACATTTTTGGTTGTCTGATTATATGTCGCATAACAGAAACGGTTATCATCTCGGTATTAAGCTTGCGTCAAGCAGAACAAAGTGCGGAGAGGTTGTAAATAACGAAAATCTTTTAGGCTATTATTTGTCAGACGGCGTTACAACGCTTATGCAGGACGGAGATGAGTATTATAACCTTATGCCTTTATGGGATTGGAACAGACTTCCTGGCACAACAACACCGCAGGGCGGACTGAAAAATCTTAACGACTGGGCAGAATGGAACGGCGAGCATTTGTGGAACTGGAAAGGTAACAGAAACTTTGTCGGAGGCGTATCGGACGGAATGTACGGCGCGGCTGTAATGGATTATTCGCGTGACGGTCTTGACGCTCATAAGGCTTGGTTTATGTTTGACGACAGAATGGTCGCGTTAGGTAATAATATTAATTCATATACTAATATGGATATTTATACAAATATAAATCAGTGTGTGCTGGACGGTGACGTTACAGTCGTGAAGAACGGTAAAAAGACGAATATTAAGGTTGGAGATTCTAAACAGAAAGCCGATTATATTCTTCATAACGGTATAGGCTATATGACAAATGCAGAAACAGAAGTTTCTGTTGAGGAAAGGGAGAACAAATACGAGGTTATAAATCTTGGCGCGGCGTATAAAGACCAGAGTGAGAAAAAGACGGTTTTTGAAATCGGAATAAATCACGGGAAAAAGCCTGAGAATGCCTATTATGAATATACGGCTGTATTTAACGCGGACGAAACAAAGATGGATGGTATTGTTAAGAAAAATACAGTTAGGGTTTTGAGAAATGACGATAAGATTCAGGCTGTATACGACAGCGAAAATAAAATTACTCAGGCAATTGTCTGGAAGATGGATAAGATAGAAATTCCGGGCGGACTTACTGTTGACGCAAATAAAAAATGCGCGCTTATAATAAAGGAGCTTCCAAATGGTGAAATAGAGATTACCGCGTCAAATCCGACAAACGAGCCTAAGGATTTACAGCTTGTAGTAAACAAAACACTTAAAGAAGACGGCGTGAATGTAGTCAAGGAAAATGACAGCAGTACAAGAATAAAATTCCGCTTAAATGAGGGTATTTACGGCGGTTCTTCAACTACCTATAACAGCGTGAGAGGTTTTACTGAGTTTCTAAACTAACCGGACATGAGGAGAGAATTAAAATGGTATTAAAAAGAATTGTATCAGCGGCGGCAGCTGTTTCAATTGCCGCAGGAATATTGGTAATGCCGGCCAGAGCGGCGTATAGGGAAAAGAGCTTTTTTGATTCGGTTATAAGGTATATTTCCTTTGACGAGGATACAAGTGATTTTAAAGGTGAATCAGTTAATGCTTCTGACGTTGAAATTACCGGAGGTAAGTATGGAAACGCGGGAGTTTTTAACGGAACATCCTCAAATATTAATCTTGGTAAAATAGCTGTTCCGCAGGGACAGAGCTTTACTGTGGGATATTGGATTAAAGCGAATGAAAATGCGGATTCTGTTGTTGTCGGAAATAAGGACTGGGAATCGGGCGCGAATACAGGCTGGACTACGGGTATATATAAAAACGCGATAAAAGCGAACACAGGTTACGGAAGTTCAGATACCGAAAAGCGTGCCGATACGGCAACGTATGCGCTTAACAGCAGTGAATGGACGTACTTTACGGCAGTTTTTGATATGAACAGTAAAGGTACTTCGACCGTGACTTCATATATAAACGGAGAGGAATATTCCAGAAAGCGTGTGGTTGCGGGAAATCTTGAAAGCGGACTGGATACTATAATTGGTATGGACAGCGCTGCGGCAAAAAGATTTTACAGCGGTATGCTTGACGAGTTTATGCTGTGCGGTAAGGCTCTTACACCTGCTGAAATTAAATACGCTATGAATATATGCGAGAATGGAGATACTTTCAGCAGTAAGTATAATGAAACGGCAGAAAGCGAATTTTTTGAACTTTCCGAAGTATCAGGAGTGATGACACTCGGAGAGCAGAAGCAGCTTCCTGTGGTTTATCAGGGAGATGGAGTTGACGCTGTAAATGCTGTATACAGCTCGTCTGACGAAAGTGTTGCGGCGGTATCCGAGTCGGGAATGGTAACGGCTCTGTCAATGGGCAGTACAGTAATATCGGTTACATATAATAACGGCGGAATATCCTACAGCGGCGAATATGAGCTTACAGTTACGGGCAAAAGCTATCGTATGGCTGAACGCGGTGATAAGTCTGTAAATCCGTCAGGCGACGGCTGGAGCTTTATGTACGCGCCGAAGGGTACGGATGAATTTTCTTTAATGACAAGTTATACGGAGTCAGGAGACATATGGCGCAAAGGGACAACAGGAAATGACCAGTATGTGCGTTTGAACGGAACAGGCTACGGACACCACCCTGGCGCGTCTGATGACGTTATTATAAAATGGACTGCTCCTGAAACAGGTTATATAAATATAAAAGGCAATATAACGGCAGTTGCGTATTCGGCAACCAATAAAGACGGAGTTAATATGACAGTAACAAAGAATAATGAAAGTGAAAGTCAGATAGATAAGATAAACGTGTCATTTGATAATGATTTTCAGAACGGCGGTAAAAATATTGATAAAAATGTCGCTGTTGAAATGGGTGATGAAATATATTTCAGAATAGATAATGATGTGAACAATTCAGCGGACGGCTTTAATTTTGACCCGACTATAACATATATCAAGGAAGAAGCCGGAATCAGTCTGAAAAAAGACAGCACGGTTTTAAAGGTTGGGGATGAGGAAAGTGTCCCTGTAAGTGTAACGGGTGATATAGATATATCTGTAATATCATATGAATCGGTAAATACAGCGGTTGCTGATGTAGACGCTGCGGGAAAGATAACGGCAAAACAGCTTGGTGAAACAATTATTAAGGTTATATATGACAATAATGGTGTAAAATACAGCAGTTCATATATTGTAAAAGTTGTCGGAGAACAGTACCGTATGATTGAAAGAAACGATAAAAACGGCAATCCGTCCACGGAAGGCTGGGGTTTTGTCTATGCTCCGATAGGTACAAATCAATATACGAACTTTGAAAAACATTCTGAAACAAGCGATGAATGGAGTACAGATACAGAAGGCTTTACCCGTATAGGCGGTAAGGGCACAAACTGTCACCCCGGCGCGAAAAATGACGTTGCGGTGACGTGGACAGCGCCTGCTGACGGATATATAAATCTGGGAGGTCATTTTGAGAATACAAACGCATCCACAAGCGACGGTGTAAAGCTTACGGTACTGAACGGAGAAAATACCGTAATGTCAGTAATCACAAAAAATGACGGCGGCATTGACCTTGACAAGACGATTTCAGTAGTGCAGGGGGATAAGATTTATTTCAGATTTAACTGTGTTTCGTCAAACAGCGCTGACCATTTTACGTTTGACCCCGTGATTACATATACAAACGGAACAATTGAAACAAGAGCGGACCGTTATATGATAAAAGCGGATTCGCAAATAGATATAAAAACTGATATGGAAAATGTTACTGCCGTATCTGCCGATGAAAGTATCGCGGCTGTATCGTATTCGGGGGGACTTAAAATAACAGGTGTTTCAGACGGTGAAACAAAGGTTCTTCTTTCACACGGCGATAATACAAAAATAATAAATGTTAGTGTAACAAGTGAAGTTCAGCCGTACGTGTTCAGCTTTAACGGCGCAAAGGAAACAAACAGCGGCGCCGATTGCAGAATATTTACGCATTTGAATACAGGCAGCAGCAAAATACCAATTTCAACACTTTCGTTTGATGTGGTGTTTGATAACAATATTGCTGAAATGCTTGATTATAAAGGCAACCCTATGAAGGCGGTAAATGAAAGCGGTATATATACTGTAAATTCAGCTCCCGCGAGAGTTATGTCGTCAAATAACAAATACGACGCGGATTCAACTAAAGTCAATGCGTTTTATCTGAGAATCAAGGACGAAAACGCGACAGAACTTCCTATTAGAATAACAGCTCCTGTTATAAACGGAGTTGCGGTGGATGAGGAATTATGTACTGTCCGCAACAGAAATCTTACAATACATACAAATCCGGATGAGGATAAGAACGGCGATGGTTTAATATCTGTAGGCGATATTGCAAAAGCGGCGGCGGAAGGAAGTGATTCGGCGTATCTAAAGGGTATAGCTGAAAAATCAGGTTTTTATCCTGTAAAGCGTGTTTTTGTTGTGGGTATAGACGGAGCAGGTAATTCAGTTGACCCTGAAAACGCGTGGTATCAGTATTCTAACGCAGACGGTACACCAAACAGTAACGAGGTTAAATTCTCTGCTATCGGAGGAAAGCCGGAGGAAAAACGCTGGACATTTTATGAAGATACTATATTGAAAGACGCGGCGTATACGTTTGACGCGCTTCCATGTAATCCTTCTATGTCCGCGCCGAACTGGACGTCGATTCTGCACGGATATAATTACTATGACGCGCCGTTTGATACAGACGGTGTTGTACAGCGTATAGACAATGATGATTCGGGTAACAAGTATTTCCCTGAAGATGATAGCTCGTGGCCGTCGTTTATGAAGCTGGCAAGAGAACAGATGCCTAACAGAAATCTTATGTCCAATTCAAACTGGACGTCTATAGATATGGGAATTATAGAACAGTCGATAGGCGTATGGTCTATACCGTACAGCTCACGATTTACATACGATGGACGTGATACGCATATAGCGGATGGAATTGTCAGTCAGATTGAAAACGGAGATACGAAAAATATGTCTGTTATGTTTGTCCATCTTGATGAAATGGACCATATAGGACATGATACAAAAAATGGTTTCTATACAGATAATTATTATAAAGAGGCTCATGAAAATAAGGATAATCAGATAAAAAAAATATATGAGGCTATATATAATAATGATGAAATAAAGGATGATACTGTTCTTATTGTAACGACAGACCACGGCGGTCAGAATCATTATCACGGCGGTACGGAGCCTTCAGAGCTTTACAGCTTTGTCACAATAAATGGACCTGTGGTAAACAGCGGATATAGCTGGAAAGGCGACGTTGAGGACGAGATACAGAAAAAAGATGATATGACGAGAAGTCAGACCAGGGACGTACCATCAATTGTCACAAAATCACTGGGACTTACACCGGACGCTGATTGGCGCGGAGGATTGAAAAGAGCCTCAGGAGCGTTCCTTGAGCAGAAAGAAATGCTTAAGAAAAATCGTGATATAGAAACTGTGGAATACAGTGAGACAGGTGTTTCAGTAACAAATTTGAAAAACAAAGTGACAGCAATGGATATAACCTTGAGCTATACAGGTAATACAGCTCCGGAAATAACGGCAGCGCAAAACAGCGAGGTACTCTTAAAAGAAGTTGACATGGAAAATAAGACTATTCATATTATCGTGTATAATTCTAACGGTTTTGGCATGAACAGCTTAATGTCAGACGAGTCTGTGGAAGTGGAAAATGTTATGTTAGCTACTGACAGCGGAAAAGAAATATACGCGGATATAAAGCCTGACGGTAAAGCGGAAATAACGGCAGTTACCAATGAGAATGATGAGGAAGTAACAATAAGTGATATTACATTAAATGAGCGTATCAAAATAAAGCTTTCATCAGAAGATGAAAAGAAGTCAACGACAGTCGTTATCGCGGCATATGACGGAAAAGGTGTTTTGGCAGGAATTACTGTTAACAATGATGTATCAAAGAATACAGGTATGACAGAAATTATGGCTGATAATCCGTCATATGGAAGAGAAGACATAAAATCCGTAAAGGTTATGTGGTTTAACAAGCTCTCAGGAATTATGCCGCTTGCTCAGGCTAATGAAATAAAATAGACAATATGGAAGGAGCGTTGTAAATGGCAAAACCGACCGATAAACAGATAAAATTTATGGATTGGGAATTTGGTGTATTTTTTCATTTTGGTATACGCACCTATTATGAGGGACACTCCGATTGGGATAATGAACCTATGGACGCGGCGGCGTTTAATCCGGATAAGCTTGACTGCCGTCAGTGGATAAGAGCGGCAAAGAACGCAGGAGCAAAATATGCTGTATTTACAGCAAAGCATCACGACGGTTTCGCTAACTGGAATTCAGCTTATACTGACTATTCAATTGCCGCTACTAAATATAAGGACAGAGATATTGTAAAGGAATTTACAGACGCCTGCCGTGAGGCAGGTATGGGTGTGGGGATATATTATTCCCCTGCCGAGTTCGGCAGCAGGGGACGAAGTGATTATGATGATTATTTTATAAATCAGATAAGTGAGCTTCTGACAAACTACGGAAAAATAGATTATCTTTGGTTTGACGGCTGCGGCTCGGAGGGACATGAATATGACAAAGAGCGCATTATATCGGAGATAAGACGAATGCAGCCTGAAATACTGATTTTTAATATGTGGGACCCTGATACACGCTGGATAGGCAACGAGGACGGCTATGCACCGGAAACAAATATAAACGATACGGACAGTCTTGATTTTTCAGTGCTTACGGACAGTAAAGACAAACTTGAGGCAAAGAAATTTCTGCCTGCGGAATGTGACTGCCGTATTCGTGATAACTGGTTTTTCTGCGAGACAGACAGCAACACATTAAAAAGTGTGGAAAAGCTTGTAGATATGTATGAGTGTTCCGTTGGCCGCGGAGCGAATCTTCTGTTGAATGTGGGCCCTGACAGGAGCGGACTTATTTCAGAGAGCGACTGTAATCGTCTTGCGGAATTTGGAAGCATGGTGGCGGAGCTTTACTCTAAGCCCGAAATTGTATTCGGAGGCGGAGAAATATCGCTTGAAAAGCCGATAATTACAGACAGAATAGTATTAGAGGAAAATATAAGGGACGGTCAGAAGATAATGGCTTTTACAATAACAGCTGGATACAATGGCGAGGAAAAAATCATTTTTACAGGAACAACGATAGGGCATAAGCGTATTTGTAAATTCCCGCCGGTAACGGCGGATAAAATTAAAATAACTGCTGACGGCGGATTGCTGGAGGAAGTAAAAATATATAAAGGAGTTTTGCAGTGATGATTAAAGGAAGATTTACACTTCCGGGTGAAACCGGAATGGAGGAGGAAATAAAAAAGCTTGTTGATTTGTGGGGTGTGGACGCTATACGTGACAGCGACGGAACACAGCTTTCTCAGGAGCTTATAGATATGGGACTGACAGTGTATTCCACATTATGTCTTGTAAGAGCCGACAATGAGTGGGTAAAGCGGAATCCTGACTGTACTCAGCAGATAGTTCTTATGACGGAGGAGTATACCGCAAAGGACAGTGAGCTGTCAATAGATATTATGGCGACATTTTTTGCGGACCAGTTCAAGCCTAATACGGACGCGCGGGATTACTGGCAGGTTATAGACCGCACAACAGGAAGTGAGACAAGGGACTGGGAATATGACGGAAAAAATGTGATTATACGCAATGCGGAAAAATACCATAGCTATACTGTTTCGTTTTTCGCGTATCAGATATGGGAGCCTGTTTCAATGTATAATCATATCACAAATAACTGGACAACAGAGCATGAGCTTACTGTTGACCCAAGACAGCCGAAGGCTCGCGCGCATATACTTGACAGGCTTGAAAAATGGCTTACGGCGCATCCAAAAACAGATGTTGTGCGTTTTACTACATTCTTTTACTGCTTTGATTTGATATACAATCAGTACGGCAAAGAAAAGATGGTAAATTGGTTTGGGTATGCAAGCTGCGCCTCACCATATGCATTTAAAGAATTTGAAAAGGAATACGGTTACGCTCTGAGTGCGGAGGATATAGCGGATAATAACAGATATAATACGCCGTTTAAAAATCCGTCAAAGAAATATCTGGACTGGATAGATTTCAATTCAAGGTTTGTCAGTCAGTTGGCTAAAGAATGTGTTGACCTTGTACATAAGCATAATAAAAAAGCGATAATGTTCCTTGGCGACCACTGGGCCGGAACAGAGCCGTACGGTAAATATTTCCCGAATATCGGTCTTGACGCTGTAGTCGGAGCGGCAGGCGACGGCGTTACAACAAGAATGATAACAGATATACCTGTAAAGGAGACAGAGGCGAGATTTTATCCTTACTTTTTCCCTGATATATTCCATGAGGGCGGCGACCCTGTAGGCGAATCAATGCCTATATGGATAAAGTGCCGCCGCGCTATGATGAGAAAGCCTGCGGCAAGAATGGGTTACGGCGGATATTTGAGTCTGGCGTTGAAATTTCCGGATTTCGTGGAGCACGTAACGGAGATTGCAAATCAGTTCAAGGCAATTCATCAAAACGGCGCTAATCCATATAAGGCCGGTTTTAAAGTGGCGATGCTCAATTCGTGGGGAAAAATAAAATCGTGGCAGACACATCAGGTGGCACATTCGCTGTGGAATCAGAGATGCTATTCATATCTTGGTGTTATGGAAGCAATGGCCGGTTTTCCGTTTGATATTGAATTTATAGATTTTGAAGATGTGAAGAATGGCAGATTGGATGAGTTTGGAGTTGTAATCAATATGGGTGACGCCGGAACCGCGTGGAGCGGCGGCGAAAATTGGAAAGACAGCGCGGTTGTCGCAAAAATCCGTGAATGGGTTGATAACGGCGGCGGTTTCATAGGTGTGGGCGAGCCTACAGCCTGTGACAGAAACGGCCGATTCTTTGCTCTTTCCGATGTGCTGGGGGTTGAAAAGGAAATAGGTTTTACGGCAAGCACAAATAAGCCTGTTATAACTGCCGATAGAAATCATTTTATAACTGAGGATGCGGCCGGAATAATTGATTACGGAGAAGGTATGAATATGATATATCCGATTGGAAATACAAAGGTGCTTGATATAAATAACGGCAGTTCAAACCTTACGGCGAATACATATGGAAAAGGAAGAAGCGTTTATCTTGCGGGACTTCCGTATTCCAATGAAAATGCAAGACTTCTGCTCAGAGCTATTTACTGGTCTGCCGGACGCGAGGACGAAATGAAAAAATATTATTCCTCAAATCCTGATACAGAATGTCACGCATTTCCGGAAGCAGGAAAAATATGTGTTGTTAATAATACAGACAAAGAGCAGGACACAACTGTATACGCTGACGGAAAAACAATGGATATAAAACTGTCTCCTATGGACAGTATGTGGATTTAAACTTGACCTTATGGATATTATATAGTATTATAATTATATAATATCGAGCGCGTTCAATATGAAAACGGCTCATATATTATGAGTCGTTTTTAGCGTGTGTTTATATTGTCGGAAAATTTAGATTAATGCCGATGAGCTCTTGTTTGAGACGTGGGTATAGTCGGAGACGGAGGGGTTTTAATGTATAAGCTTATGATAGTTGACGATGAACAAAGCATAAGACGCGGTATGGCGAACGGAATACCGTGGAATGAGTGGGGATTTGAAGTTACAGCTCAGGCCTCTAACGGGGCAGAGGCTCTGGAAATAATAAAACAAAGTAAACCGGATGTTGTTCTGTCTGATATACGTATGCCTGAAATGGACGGCGTTGAGCTTATGAAAAGACTTAACAGAGATTATCCGGAAATAAAAATAATAATACTTAGCGGCTACAGCGATTTTGAATATCTCAATACGGCAATAAAAAATAATATTGCGGAATATTTATTAAAGCCTACTGATATTGATGAATTTGAGGAAACCTTTAAACGTCTTAAAACAAAAATGGATGATGAACAGGCACACAGAGATGAGTTTGAACGCGGAAAGATATACGCGCTTGACAGTATTTTAAATATGCTGCTTCTGGGTTATATGGACGAGGAAATTATGGAACCCGACAGAAGACTTATAGAGGATTTTGGTGTAAGAACAGATAATTGTGTTATAGCAATACTCTGTATTGAATGGAAGGAATATACACGTGATGAAAGTATGATGCATAAAAAACGTACGCATATTGCTGAATGCTGTAATTCCTATGCCGGACAGCTTGAAAACAGCTGTTATTTTTTCATGGCGCAGTCAAAAAATATTGCGGCTGTAATGTCAGGTAAAAACGGAGTTTTAATGAATGACGCCATAGTAAAGGATTTTAAATATATAGCGGACAGGGTGAGCGAGGAAACCGGTGAAAAAATATATATAGGAGTCAGCAGGCTGTGCGTAAACAGACTGATGGTACCGCAAAGCTATGAGCAGGCTTTATGCGTCGCGTATCAGAAGAAATTCGGAGAGGGCCGCGAGGTTATTATATACCGTGAAATTAAGGGCAGCAGTGATGAAATTCAATCCGTAAGCTTTGATTATAAGGCAATAGATGAAAATATCATAAAAAATAACAGAGAAATGCTTTATAAAGAGATAGACAGAGTGTTTTCATGTCTTGAGAAAAATCAGCTGAATTATTACCAGTATATTGAGCAGATATGTCTGGAGCTTGTGTTTTATCTTTCCCGCTGGTCGTTAAGGTATAATATAAATTTTGAGCAGATAATGGATTTGGCGGGAGTGCACTATAATGATATAAGAAAAACTGTAAGTATAGAGCGGAGAAAGAAGCTTATAATTACTGTTGTTGATGGTTTATGCGACTGTGTGGAGCAGTTTATGCAGCATTCAGGTAAAAATAATAATCTGGCAAGGGTTATCAAGGAATGTGTTGACAAGGAATATATGGAGAATTTTATGTCTCTTGATTATGTTGCGGGTAAGGTAAAGAAGAGCGCGACATACGTGTCAAAGCTGTTTAAGGATGAATTCGGCTGTAATTTCAGTGAATATATAACAAAAAAACGTCTTGAAACAAGCAAGGAGCTGCTTTCGGACCAGTCAAACAAAATATATGAAATAGCGCAGATGTCTGGTTACGCGGATGTGTCAAATTTTATAAAGGTATTTAAAAAGATGTATGGAATAAGTCCTGGTGATTACAGAAACTTTATACAACGATAAAACAGGAGGTATTAATGGAAAACCTGAAAAGAAAATATATACCGTTCCATATAAAAATAACGGTATTCATACTGCTGTTTTTTGTAATAATGCTTACGCTGATAAGTATAGCTTTTTATCATACAACAGGAAAAATGCGAAGTGAGGCTGTTTACAGACTGGAATATACAACGCGCGAGGCGGGAAAAAATATAGATGATATTATTCTTAATATTTACAGTGTTTCAGATACTTTTGCTTTAGACGACAGACTTTTGGAATATACAAGCGGTGATTATGAGGGAAAGCCTGTAAAAAAAAGAAGTGATATTGTCAGAGTTGTAAATTCGCTTTTTGCTTCGTATGATTTTCTGCGCCGCAATGAAAAAATGGCGGCTTTTTATACACGAGGCGGTGAGCTGTTTAATTTTCTTGATCCTAACGCGGATGAGGAGCTTTGCAAGGAAAAGCTTAACGAGCTTGACGTCAATGACAGTAAAAAACTGGCGAAGTTTTCGTGGTATAATGTTCAGGATAATTTTCTGAAATCAGATAAAACCGGCAATATAAGAAAGGATATGGCTGTTATAGGAAGCAGACGTGTTTTTTCAAGAGCGTATAATACATATACGGGAGTGCATATTTTCGCTATTAATGAGGAAACGATATATAATCAGTATAAGGATATGGCTGAGCAGTATAAGGCTGATATATATATTGTGGATGAGACAGGCAGACTGTTGTCCTCCAGCAGTGAGGACGCGCTTAAAGCAGGAAGAATAAGCGATGAGCTTATTGATAAGGTTATAAAACAGAAATATGATAAAATACTGTTAAATAACGGACGTACGCTCGTAACTGCCGGAAGGTCTGAGATTAATGGATGGATTACTATTGTATGTACTTCAATGAGAAATGTTACAGCAGTAGTAGACAGTCTCCAAAAATGGATAATATGGATAATTATTTTTTGCGCCGTATGTGCTATAGTTGCGGTTATACTGTTTTACAGACGTTTTATAGCGCCGGTATCGCTTATGAACAGTTCAATGCAGAAAGCGTATAACGGTGATTTGAATGCGTATATTCATATGGATAAAAATAATGAGCTGTCAGAGATGATTGATTATTATAATTATATGCTTGAAAGTATTAATAAAAATATGGAACAGCGTATCAATATGGAGCAGTATAAGAGGCGTCTTGAAATGGAGGTGCTGATGAATCAGATAAATCCGCATTTTTTGTATAATACGCTGGAAACTATAGTGTGGAAATCCTCCGAGGCAGGGATACCTGACGTTGGCAGAATTGCCGCGGCTTTGGGAAGGATGTACAGACTGTCTGTGAGCGGAGGTAACTTGTTTGTAAGTCTTAAAAATGAGTTAGAGCATGTTATGGCGTATATTAAAATTCAGGAAAATCGTTATGACGGACGTTTTGAATTTGATACCGCAATGGCAGACAGGGCGGAAATAAGCCGATATTATACACTGAAGATAATATTGCAGCCTATTGTGGAAAATGCTCTTAACCATGGAATGAACGGTATAGACCGAATACTGAAAATAAGAATATGTGTTAATATATATGATAATTTTATAAAAATACGTGTTATAGATAACGGTATAGGAATGAGCAAAGAAAAGCTCAGAGCGATTAGAAATAAAATAAAGAATGGTTCTGCGGGTGAGGTGGAGCCTAACGTAAAAAGTACTGGAATAGGTATGCATAATATTTATGACAGGCTCAGGATTTATTTCGGGATAGAAAACGGACTTAAAATATATAGTAAATATAATGTAGGTACTATTGTTGAAATTAAAATACCAAAAATAACAAAAGAT
>CAJUFV010000088.1 GCA_910585795.1 uncultured Clostridia bacterium
CATTTTAAATAGTTAAATATTACTAATGAATTTTTAGAATATTATTTTCGTCTATGTACACAATAGTAGTGTAGTCGATATAATTCGACACAAAATTTAAATAGATTTAGGACTTTGATTTTAAAGGAGGGAAAAGAAAATGAGCAGAAACAAGATTCAGGTTCCTGAAGCTAAGGCAGCTATGGAGCAGTTCAAGATGGAAGCAGCAAACGAGGTAGGTGTAAGCCTAAAGCAGGGTTACAACGGTGACCTTACAGCTAAGCAGGCCGGTTCAATAGGCGGTCAGATGGTTAAGAAGATGATTACAGATTACGAAAACAGATTGAAATAAGTCAATCTATAGTTAAACTTATATCATATTTTTAACTTAAAAAGCGGTGATTAAAAATGATTACATCATTCTTAATCACCGTTTTATTATATAAAAATATAATATTAACCTTTTATTTTTTGTTTCAGTTCCTGAACAAGCTCCACAACCTTAAATTTCACAACTATCTCATTATTTTTCTTTGTAATAATATCATACGTATCCTTATCCAGCTTTTCGCGGAGGATTTTTTCACTTTCACGGCTCAGTGTAACCTCTTCGCCTTCCTTAAAACACAGCGGAGGATACATCACGCACCACCAGTTATGTCCGCTGCCACTACCAAGCACAATTCTTACTCCATAATAATCTCCGGCTGGAAGAGTCATCGACTTATAGGCTTTCTGAGGGAATGAAAATTTTCCGTATTCAGCATGTGATTTATAAGGAAATCCGTTTTCTTCAAGTATATCATCAGCTATTTTTTCTATTTCATCAAGATTATTTATAATTTTATCACGGCAATCCTCGTCACTGCCATCATGCATGAAATTACCCGCGTAATTCAGCACTGCGTCACGTACCTTCAGCTTCACTGCCTGGTCATTTTCAGCATCACTGTCAGCTATTATATGCAGTCTCACAAGATTATCCTGAAGATTTTCCTGCACATTATCCGAATATGCTGCCGCCGCCGTACTGATACAAAGCGCGATTGCAAACGCTCCGATTATTTTATTCATCTTTATACCTCTCTTATATGTATTTATTTTTCTTATTTCTAAGTATTAACATTTTTTCATTTTCAATACATATTTTTCATGTTCCTGTGGAAATCTAAAAAAAATAGTAAGGAGGAGTATTTATGAAAAAGATACTTTCTGCCGCGCTTGCTTTTACTTTACTGGCAGTGGCAGCGATTTATTTTATTCCGCGCAGAGAAGCATATGCTGTAAACGCGTCTGACAACGACAAACAGCTTCTTGCAAGAGCTGTAAACGGCGAAGCACGCGGAGAGCCATACGAGGGACAGGTCGCGGTTGCGGCTGTAATATTAAATAGAGTGCGTCATTCCTCGTTTCCGAATACCATTTCGGGCGTTATTTATCAGCCCGGAGCATTCACAGCGGTCAGCGACGGTCAGATAAATGTCCCCATTGACCCTAATTCCAGCGTTTATAAAGCGTGCAGTGACGCTTTAAACGGCTGGGACCCTTCAAACGGAGCTATTTATTACTTTAACCCGGACACTGCCACAAATTCATGGATATGGTCACGCCCACTGATTGTTAAAATCGGTAAGCACAGATTTTGTAGTTAGGAGGAACATCAATCATGGAAAAAACAAGAAGTATACACGTATGGCTGTACACTGTCCTTATAGCAGGACTGATTGCGGCTCTTATATGGGGCTTTACCGCCTCAAAAAGCGCAAACGCGCTTGAGCTTTCCAATGAAAACCAGTATAACAGAGCCTACCATGAGCTGGTAGGCTACGTTGACAACATCGATACACTTTTGAGTAAAGCACAGCTTACAAAAAGTCCGGCACAGCTTGCAAAGCTTTCAAGCGATATTTTCAGACAAGCGGCCGAGGCAAAATCATGTCTTGGACAGCTTCCCACATCTCAGGTACAGCTTGACAACACTTCGAAATTTCTGTCTCAGGTTGGTGACTATACCTATGTATTGTCACAAAGCATGATAAACGGTGATAACATTTCCCAGGAGGAATATGACAATCTAGCTTCAATGAATGAATACGCTTCAAGTCTGAGCGAAACTCTTTCAGAAATTGAAAATCGTCTTTACAATGGAGAACTCCGCATCAGCGATATAAAAAATTCCAAAGGCGGTACTGTTGCTGACGCGGCAGGAAACAATATACTGGAAGATTTGGAAAATGTAGAAAAATCTTTTGAAGAATATCCGTCGCTTATATATGACGGACCATTTTCAGAGCATATAGAAAACAGAGAATCCGTAATGCTGAAAAATTCAGAGGATATTTCTCAGGAAGAAGCTCTGAAAAAAGCCGAGGCATTTCTCGGCGCTGATTCCGGCAACCTTATATTTGAAAGTCTTTCGGAAAACACAGCTATACAGGCATACACATTTATCAATGACAATAACGACGCGCAGGTTTCAGTAAGCGTTACAAAAAAAGGCGGATTCATTCTCTCCTATCTTGACAGCCGCGCTGTAAACGGGGAACGTCTTGATATTGACGCCGCAACTGAAAAAGCATCTGAATTTTTACAGAAAAACGGCTTCTACAGTATGCAGAACAGTTATTATGAAAAATCAGGCGGAATTGCGACTATTAACTTCGCCTATGTTCAGGATAACGTAACCTGCTACAGCGACCTTGTAAAGGTGCGCGTCGCGCTTGATACTGGTGATATTGTAGGCATGGAAGCAAAAGGTTACCTTATGAATCACACCGAACGTGAGCTTTCCGCCACAAAGCTTACAATGGAGGAAGCTAAGGAAAAAATCTCCACCGGTCTGGAGGTATCCGGAACAAAACTGGCTCTTGTTCCAAAAGACAGTATGCGCGAGGTTCTTTGCTATGAATTCAAGGGAGCCTTTAACGGCAAAAACTTTATTATATATGTTAACGCAGACAACGGACGCGAAGAAGAAATATTCCTGCTGATAGAAAGCGAAGAGGGTATTTTAACAATTTAAAGCTATATTTGCTATTTTTTCTGATTTTAATTGACTTTTTAAGACATTTACTGTACAATATAATTTAAGCTATTATATTGATTATTTCGTAAATCTTGGAAAGGATATGAAAAAAATGAGCAAAAGACTATTTACATCAGAATCAGTTACAGAAGGTCATCCGGACAAAATCTGCGACCAGATTTCTGATGCTATACTTGATGAAATACTAAAGAAAGACGCCACAGCGCGGGTTGCCTGCGAAACAACCTGTACAACAGGTATTATCTCTATTATGGGTGAAATTACAACCAACTGCTATGTAGACTTTCCAAAGCTGGCCAGACAGGTTGTGCTTGATATCGGCTATGACAGAGCAAAATATGGTTTTGACGGTAACACCTGCGCTGTTGTCACCGCTGTTGACGAGCAGTCTCCCGACATTGCGATGGGCGTTAATTCAGGCTATGAAAACCGTGAAAAAGGCGGCAGTGATAATGAAAACTCAACAGGCGCCGGTGACCAGGGTATGATGTTCGGCTATGCATGCGATGAGACTCCGGAATTCATGCCAATGCCTGTATCAATCGCCCATAAAATGGCAAAAAAACTTACTGAAGTCAGAAAGGAAGGTATCCTTGACTATCTTCGTCCTGATGGGAAAACGCAGGTTACAGTTGAATATGACGGAGACTCTCCAATACGTGTTGACACCGTTGTAGTATCCAGCCAGCATTCACCTGATGTAGATATATCAAAGCTTCGTGATGATATAAAACGCGAGGTAATACTAAAAACAGTCCCTGCCGTCCTTATAGATGAAAATACCAAATTTTTTATCAATCCAACAGGCAGATTTGTTGTAGGCGGACCTAACGGTGACAGCGGTCTTACAGGCCGCAAAATAATCGTGGATACCTATGGCGGTTACTCACGCCACGGCGGGGGCGCATTTTCAGGCAAGGACCCAACAAAGGTTGACAGAAGCGCCGCTTATGCCGCAAGATGGGTGGCAAAAAATATTGTCGCGGCAGGCTTGGCAAAAAAATGTGAGGTTCAGCTTGCCTATGCTATAGGAGTAGCAAACCCTGTTTCTGTCATGGTTGATACCTTCGGAACAAACACTGTCGATGAAGAGAAAATCGAAAACGCAATTGAAGAAGTATTTGATTTACGGCCAAACGCTATCATAAAGCGTCTGGATTTAAGAAAACCCATATACCGCGCGCTTGCCGCTTACGGCCATATGGGACGCGAAGACCTTGGAGTAAGCTGGGAAAAGCTTGATATGGTTGAAGCGTTAAAAGAGGCGGTGAAATAGTATGGCGACCACAACAGAATACGCTGAATATATTATGAGCCTTCTGTCGCCGCTCGAAGATATTCTTCTCAGAAAAATGATGGGTGAATATCTATTATATTACAAAGATAAGCTTTTCGGCGGTATTTATAATAACCGCTTTCTTGTAAAAATAACGCCGTCAAGCAGTGAGATGCTTACTGCTGAGGAAATACCGTATGACGGCGCCAAGCCTATGCTTATGATTGAAACAGAGGATAAAGAATTTATACAAATATTGGTTGAGCGTATGTATGACGAGCTTCCAATGCCTAAAAAGAAAAAAAAATAACGCTCATCGGAGAACATATAGCCGCAGCTATAATGTTGATTATGATGTCGGGTGCGCCCGGTTACTTTCATGTAATCGGACGCATTTTTTATCTCCAATTCACGCGATATTCTAATAAATTCATATTTTTATTATATTGCCAACGCTTCACATCCGCAATATAATATAAGGAGGTTATTGAATGAAAATACAATTATCAGAACATTTTACATACAGCAAGCTTTTAAGGTTTACCATGCCCACCATTGCCATGATGATTTTTACATCAATATACGGTGTTGTTGATGGAATTTTTGTATCTAACTTTGTCGGAAAAACATCCTTCGCCGCAGTAAATCTTATAATGCCGTTCCTTATGATACTGGGAACTATCGGTTTTATGCTCGGTACAGGCGGAAGCGCTATTGTCTCAAAAACGCTGGGCGAAGGTAATCTTAATAAAGCGAACAGCTACTTTTCAATGATTGTTTATCTTGCGCTGATATGCGGAATTATACTGAGTATACTCGGATGGATTTTTATTCGTCCTGCCGCAATACTTCTTGGTGCAGATAAAAGCATGCTCAGTGACTGTATTCTTTACGGAAAAATTATCCTTATTATACTGCCGGCATTTATTCTTCAGAATATATTTCAGAGCTTTCTTGTAACTGCTGAAAAACCGCATATAGGACTTGCTCTTACCTTAACAGCAGGAATTACAAATATGATACTGGACTTTATTTTTGTTGCTGTATTTAAATGGGGAATTGCGGGAGCGGCAATTGCTACTGGTATCAGTCAGATAGTAGGCGGTATTATTCCCTTCGTATATTTTTTACGTAAAAACACAAGCACTCTCCGTCTCCGAAAAACACGCTTTAAAGCCGGTATTATATTAAAAACCTGCGCTAACGGTTCATCTGAAATGCTTTCTAATATATCTATGTCACTTGTAAGTATGCTTTATAACTTTCAGCTTATGAAGCTGGCAGGAGAAAACGGTATTGCGGCATATGGAGTTATTATGTATATAAACTTTATTTTTACAGGCGTATTTTTCGGTTATGCCATAGGAAGCGCACCCATTATTGGATACAATTACGGAGCCGCTAATCACAGTGAGCTGAAAAATATGTTTAAAAAAAGCCTGTGCGGACTCGCTGTCGCAAGCGTTATTTTAACATCCTTATCTATTGCTCTGTCACTTCCGCTGTCAAAAATATTTGTAGGATACGATAATGAACTGCTTATGCTTACCTGCCGTGGCTTTAGAATTTACTCACTGTCATTCCTTATTATGGGATTCAACATATTCTCATCGTCATTCTTTACCGCACTGAACAACGGAGCTATCTCTGCGGCAATATCCTTCCTGCGCACTCTAGTATTTCAGATTTTTCCGGTACTGCTTCTTCCGCTTGCTCTGGGTACAGATGGGATATGGCTTGCAATAGTTGTCGCTGAATTGCTGGCTCTGGCTGTGACTATAATATTTTTTATCAAAAAGAAAAATGTGTACCATTATATTTAAAATCACTTATAAATTAATAATAGTATATTGAGATTTCTGAAAATTAGCACTTACAAATACGGCGATACATAAGCCCTAAAGCAAATGTATCGCCGTATTCTAACGCTTCCTTATTATTGAATCTGAAGGATATTTATTAATCATCAAGCTTCAGAACCGACATAAACGCCTCCTGCGGCACCTCTACACTGCCAACCTGACGCATTCGTTTTTTACCTTCCTTCTGTTTTTCAAGCAATTTCTTTTTTCGGGTAATATCCCCGCCATAGCATTTTGCAAGCACATCCTTACGCATCGCGCGCACTGTCTCCCTTGCTATAATCTTTGAACCGATTGCCGCCTGAATAGGCACTTCAAACAACTGGCGCGGAATCGCTTCTTTAAGTTTTTCCGCCATTTTTCTACCTCGTGAATACGCGCTGTCCTTATGAACAATAAATGAAAGAGCATCTACCATTTCTCCGTTAAGAAGTATATCCAGCTTGACCAGACTTGAACGGTTATATCCGCACAGCTCATAATCAAAGGACGCATACCCTTTTGTTCTGGATTTTAAAGCGTCAAAGAAGTCATATATAATCTCATTTAGAGGCAGTTCATAAAATATTTCTGCTCTTGTTTCATCCATGTATGTCATATCCTTATATACGCCGCGCCTTTCCTGACACAGCTCCATGACATTTCCGACATAATCCTTTGGTACCATAATAGTCGCCTTAACCATAGGCTCTTCCATATAATCAATCTCAGAAGCATCCGGCAGATTTGTCGGATTATCAACCCATACCATCTCACCGCTTGTTTTGTATATCTTATAAATAACACTGGGCGCTGTAGTCACAAGGTCAAGATTATATTCTCTCTCCAGTCTTTCCTGAATAATTTCCATATGCAACAGTCCCAAAAAACCGCAGCGGAATCCAAATCCCAGCGCTACCGATGTTTCAGGCTCAAACATCAAAGCCGCGTCATTAAGCTGCAGCTTTGAAAGCGCGTCCTTCAAATCCTCATACTGCGCGCCGTCAGCAGGATATATTCCGCAATACACCATAGGATTGACCTTTTTATATCCCGGAAGCGGTTCCTTTGCGGAATTTTTAACTGTTGTCACAGTATCACCCACGCGTGTATCCTGAATATTCTTTATACTCGCCGCAATATATCCCACATCACCCGCGCAAAGCTCCTTTGATGGTATAAGACCAGCGGGATGCATAATACCCACCTCAACAACATCAAACTGAGCGCCGGTCGCCATCATTTTTATTTTATCTCCTATTTTCACACGTCCTTCTTTAATTCTTACATATACAATAACTCCTTTATAACTGTCATAATAAGAATCAAATATCAGAGCTTGAAGAGGAGCATCCTCATCTCCGTCAGGGCAAGGTATCATATTCACAATCTCCTCCAGCACCGACTCAACGTTAAGACCGGTTTTAGCGGAAACCTTGGGAGCATCCTCTGCCGGTATACCTATCACATCCTCAATCTCACGTATCACAACATCAGGCTGTGCCGATGGCAAATCTATCTTGTTGATTACAGGAACAACCTCAAGGTCATGGTCAATCGCGAGATATGTGTTCGCAAGTGTCTGCGCTTCAATTCCCTGTGACGCATCAACAATAAGAATTGCTCCCTCGCATGCGGCAAGCGAGCGTGAAACCTCATAATTAAAATCCACATGTCCCGGTGTGTCAATAAGATTAAGAGTATACAATTCTCCATTATTACGCTTATATTTCAGCGTGACAGCATGGGCTTTAATCGTTATACCTCTTTCACGTTCAAGGTCCATATTGTCAAGCAGTTGATTTTCCATATCACGCTTTTCCACCTCGCCCGTCATCTCAAGAAGTCTGTCGGCAAGCGTGGATTTGCCGTGGTCTATATGAGCTATTATGCAAAAATTTCTAATTTTTTCCTGTCGTTCGTTTGGCATTATATATTCTCCTGATTTATCCATATTTATCTATTATGTATTGTATCACAAATTATATGTTTATGCAATGTTTAATTTGCATTAAGCACTGCCGCTATAGCTCTGGCAACATTTTTTCCACCTTCCTTAGCCTGCGCCAGTGTATTGCCGTTACTTCCCACTTCTAAAATAAGGCTTCCCCTTGTCATATGCTCATTAAAGCGTTCCGTCCGCAGATTTACGGGACGCATAAGTCCCGGATACATTATTTCAGCCGCATTTTGTATTTTAGACGCGAACACAAGATTACCCCGCCAGTTATCATGCCATAATCCCATACTGTCAGTTCCGGCGACAATCATTACCTGTGCTGTTGAAATTCCGTTTTCATCACATGTAACCTCCAGCTTACTACCATCCTCATACACAAACGCGTCACGATGGATATCCAAAACTATTTTAATAGTGGGATTTTCTTTTAAATGATTTTCTATAGTTGTTAAAGCTCTTGAATATGCTCCCTGATACGACGGATAGTCATGATATGTCTTGTCATGAATTGTATGTATACCATTTTCTTCAAGCACTCCGCAAATAACCTCTCCTACTGCTACTACATTATAATTATCATCAGTAGTACGCTCTGTTTCTCCGCTCATTTGGTCGCCGTCATAGCATTCGGTAGTATGAGTATGTACTACCAGCACCTGAGGAGCGTCTTTTTCAACTGTAAACGGCATTTCCTCAGCACACAGGCTGTCTATGTCAATATCATATTGAGTCGCGTTATTCAATTTCATTCCTACAGACGAACAAATTTGCGTTTTGTCCGGCATAGGCGGTTCTTCAGACACCTCTGCGCTTTCGTTGTTATTATTATCCGGTTCCTGCTCTGTTTTTTCCTGAACCGCATCATCCGTACTTGTCCTATCAAATACTGCCGAATATCTGCCTATAATTTTTTCCGGAGAAAATATTTTCATCTCTGCTATCCTATCTATTATACTCTTTACGCTAAAGGATTTTTCTTCACTGTCCGGCAACCCCTCTGACAAAATACTTTCATACATATTATTCGTCTTAAACACGCTTATACTCTCTTTAGGAAAAAATTTCACTGTTATTGCTCCGGCCGCAAGCACCGTTATTCCCGTAAATACCGCTATCAGTTTATTTTTTGTTATTACAATCGTCTTGAAATTCATAGTTTTATCCCCTTTAAATTGTGCTATATTATAAATACGCTCCAAATTCTGAAATATGTTGAAAATTATTTAAAAAAATACTTGCATTTACAGTTTGTCTATGGTATAATTTTGTAGTTATTACGGACAGTCCTCTGCCTCGGTCGGCACGAATGTCCCAGATTATAAGGAGGATTTAATGATGAATACACAGGAAATCATTAACGCTTTAACAAAAGACCAAATCAGAACAGACCTTCCTGAGCTTGTTGTTGGTAACAACGTAAAGGTATATCAGAAAATTGTCGAGGGTTCACGTACAAGAACTCAGATGTTTGAAGGTACTATCATTAAGGTTCAGGGCGGCGGCATAGCTAAGACTTTCACAGTAAGACGTATTTCTTACGGTGTAGGTGTTGAAAAGACATGGCCTGTTAACTCGCCTAATATTGAAAAAATCGAAATTTCAAGAAAAGGTAAAGTCAGACGTGCCAGACTTTATTACCTGCGTGACAGAGTCGGTAAGGCGGCAAAGGTTAAGGAAAGAATCTAATTTTCCTTACAAATATAAAAAGGGGCAGTTATTGTCCCCTTTTTTATCTTAAAAATTAATATTTTGTTCATGTTTGCTTAATATATATATTGTATAATCATTACAGCTTAAATTATTGGGGAGGATTACAAAAATGAGTGAAAACGAATACGAGGAAATCAAAAACGAACTGACTGCTTCTGAGGATAAACCGAAAAAATCTATCGCAAAAGAAATTTGGGAATGGGTGTATACTCTGGCAATCGCGATTATAATAGCAATGCTTATCAAAGGCTTCCTATTTGATATAGTAAGAGTGGACGGTTCAAGCATGTTCCCTACACTTGTCAACAATGACAGATTAATAGTAACTAAATTAGGCTACAAGCCCGCTCAGGGAGACATCATAATTCTTGACAGTGAATATAAAAGCCGTGAGGAATATTATGAAAAACTAGCGGTATCAAAGGATAAGGATACGCTTTCCTTTATTGACAGGCTGCTTGCTCAGAGCAATATGCCGTCAAATCTCAAAAAAAAATATTATGTTAAAAGAATAATAGCAATGCCGGGACAGACCATCGACCTTGTTGACGGCAATGTATATATTGACGGTCAGCCGCTTGATGAACCTTATTATGACGGAACTACTGTTTCAATAGACCCAACAGTTCAGTATCCAATTACCATTGATGAAAATTGTGTATTTGTAATGGGTGATAACAGAAATCACAGCAAGGACAGCCGTTCTTCAGAGCTTGGTCAGGTACCGTTTGAAGCTATCCTTGGAAAATCTCAAATAAGAGTATGGCCTCTTAACGATATAGGCACTACAAAATAACAGTGAGGTAATTATGCAGAATTTACAATGGTATCCGGGCCATATGGCAAAAACAAGACGCCTTATAGAAGAAAATCTAAAACTAATTGATGTAGTTGTAGAAATATTAGATGCCCGAATCCCCTTTTCCGGCAGAAATCCGAATTTTGACGATATTATAAAAAACAAGCCGAAACTGCTTGTGCTTAACAAAGCAGATTTAGCTGATAAAAACCGTACAAAACAATGGATAGACTGGTACGCAGACAAGGGACTAAAGGTTATTCCTATAAGCTGTACTACCGGTATGGGGATTAACACTGTACTTAACGAGGCACGCGCGCTTATTCAGGACAAAATAGACAGAGAAAAGGAAAAAGGCCGCAGCCGAACTTTAAAAATAATGATGGTAGGCATACCCAACGTAGGTAAATCCAGCCTTATAAACCGTCTTATCGGCAAGGCCAGCACAAAAACAGGCGACAAACCCGGTGTTACACGCGGCAAACAATGGCTTAGAATTAAAGGAGACACCGAACTGCTTGACACTCCCGGAATTCTCCCTCCAAAATTTAACAATCAGGCCATTGCTATGAGACTCGCTTACACAGGCGCTATGCGTGACGAAATTATGAATACAGAACTCCTCGCCTACTCACTTTGTGATTATCTAAAAGACAATTACCCCGACGCACTTCGCAGCCGATATAAGCTGGAAAGTATTGAAAATCTTGAGGGCTATGAGCTTCTTGAGCAAATAGGCAAAAAACGCGGATTCGTTATATCCGGAGGCGAAATAGATATGGAACGCGCCGCAAATATGATTTTAGACGAATTACGAGGAGCAAAAATAGGAAGTATTACGCTTGAAGAACCAAAGGATATTGATGCTATTGAAGAAGAGGTCTTATGACCTCTTTTTTTTACAAAAAAATATCGAAGGCAAATACCTTCGAATATTTTCTATCCTTTAAAATTATTTAATAATGAATTTATCAAGCTCTTCCATGAACTTGTCGCAATCATCAGCATGTACTTCAACCTTAATAGGCTTAGACAAATCCAAGCTGAAGATACCCATAATTGACTTGGCATCAACAACATATCTGCCTGATGTCAAATCCACGTCAAAATCATATTTGCTTACGATATTCACGAAGTCTTTTACGTCGTTAATTGAGCTTAATAACAGATTAAATGTTTTCATAATTTTACTCCTCCTTATTCGTGCGTGCAGCCTATTGTTATGTAATTTCTTACATTTACTATATTACAACTTTTTCTAAAAAAAGTCAATAGGTATTGCGTTTTAATTAAAAATTTTATATAATAATACTAATGTCAACAATAATACATTTGGCATTTTAGTTAAACTGATAACCCGAAAGGACAGAAATATGAAAAAAACATTTATTAAAGTATCGGCAGGTGTATGCTTAATGATTGCAGCTATTGCAGGCTGTAAGAATGCAGCTGACTCACAGAACAATAAACAGACGGTATCAACCGACGGTTCTACATCAATAGAAAAGGTCATCGGTTATCTAAGCGAAGCATATACGGAGACTCATTCTGATGTAACCGTTACTTACAATCCGA
>CAJUFV010000089.1 GCA_910585795.1 uncultured Clostridia bacterium
AATATTTTATAATATAACATACTTTATTTATAAATTCAACTGTGTTAAAAAGCTAAAAAATATAAGTTACAAAAATTACATCTCTTACAATCCATTTACTATCTTAACAGTGTCCGCTATATTTTCAGATTTTTTTATATACGTGCAAAGTTTATGAAAAAAATTGTAAAAGTACTATTGCATTTGTAGAAAATTTAATGTATAATATTAATATATAGTTGTGTATTTTGTATCTTTTGATAAACAGATGGAGGAATGAAAATGATAAGCAAGGCGTTTCAGAATATTGTAACACAGATGGCTGATGTTTTTCCGAAAAAATTTGGTATTGTTGATTCACATGGATTAGTGCTTGCCAATAATGGCAGTGAGCCAAACGGAGATATTATCGAAAATCTTGTCTATGCGGCTTCAAATAATGATAAGCTGCTGTTTAAGGAAGGGTATACGGTAAGAGCGATATCAAATAAGCCATATGCTGAATATGTAGTGTATGTTGACGGTACTGACGAGGTGTCAAAGTATTGCTGCAATTCTCTTGTTGTGGCAGCAAATAACGTGCGCCATTATTATGATGAAAAATATGATAAAAATAATTTTATGCAAAATATCATTTTTGATAATCTTCTGTCTTTTGACCTGCATCAAAAAGCAAGGGAGCTTCATGTTGATATAGACACGCCAAGAGCTGTGTTCTATATTAAGGTTTTAGACGCCGGTGAAAATGGGATATATGATGTTTTAAGGAATATGTTTCCTGATAAGGAAAAGGATTTCCTTATAAATATTGACACAACGAATATTGTGCTTATTAAAGAGCTTAAGGAAATAGAGACATCGGAGAAGCTTGAGGAAACCGCTCAGCAGATAGTTGATACAGTAAGCGCTGAAACCATGTTTACGATATGTGTTGGTTTGAGTACGGTGGCCCTGAATATAGACCAGATTAATAATGCGTATAAAGAGGCTCAGATAGCTCTTGAGGTGGGTAAGGTTTTTGATGAGGAAAAATATATTTTAAATTATGACAGTCTGGGTATAGGCCGGCTGATTTATCAACTCCCTATTAAGCTTTGCGAACTGTTTCTTCAGGAAGTATTTAAAAAAGGCGATATATCTACACTAGATGATGAAACAATATTAACAATAAATAAATTTTTTGAAAATGACCTTAATGTGAGTGAAACCTCAAGACAGTTATTTGTACATAGAAATACTCTAGTGTACAGATTAGAGAAGATATATAAACTTACAGGATTGGATTTAAGAAAATTTGACCAGGCGATTGTATTTAAGGTTGCGATGATGGTTCATAAATATCTTGAATCTAATTCAATGAAAATATAACAATAAAATGTTTGGGGGTTTTGACCCCCAATATTTTTGTTTATTTGCAAATATACTGAATTATATTGTAGAGGAGAATAAGTATGAGCAATAAAAAGAAAATAGTATTAGCTGTGATTATAACGGCTGTTGTAACAGCATTTATCAGTAGTACTCTTACATCTTTTATAAAGGATTTTTCAATATTTTTTATTACTGAAGACGATAAAAATTCATTCTCAAAAAAAATCAGGGCAGTTGATACAATGCTTGCAAATAAATATTTGTATGATTATGACAGTAATATGCTGGGAGAAATGGCTGTTAAGTCATATATAGAAGGGCTGGGAGAACCGTATACACATTATTATACGAAAGAAGAATTCTCTTCATATATTAATAATATTCAGGATGGATATGTTGGGATTGGTATTATAGTAGGAATTAATAATGATAATGAAATAGAGGTTATTGCTCCGTTCGAGGATGGTCCAGCGTTTAAAGCCGGTGTAAAGCCAGGCGATATACTAAAGGCTGTTGAGGGAATAGAATATAATGGCGATAAAATGTCTGAAGCGGTTGAGGTAATAAAATCAGGTAAGGAAGGCACAACTGTAAATATTACTTTAAAAAGAGATAGTGAAGAAATTAATATATCTGTTGAGCGTCAGGATATTTCGTCACAGTCTGTCAAATCTGAAATGATTGATGATGGTATTGCATATTTGCGTATAACAGGCTTTAATATGCAGTCGGAGAACGGTGAACACAGCACTTATTCAGAATTTTGTGAAAATATTCAGTCCTTGCAGGAACAGGGAATGGATAAGCTTATTATAGATTTAAGGGATAATCCCGGAGGTGTTCTGACTGGAGCGTGTGATATAGCGGATATGCTGTTGCCTGAGGGTACAATAACGTATACAGAAAATAAAAGCGGCGAGAGAAAGTATTATAATTCTGATGCGGAATGGCTTGATATACCTATGGCAGTGCTGATTAACGGGAACAGCGCAAGCGCGTCAGAGGTACTTACAGGCGCGCTTAAAGATTATAAAAAGGCGACAGTTGTTGGTACAAAAAGCTATGGAAAGGGTATAGTTCAGGATGTATACCCGTTTTATGACGGTTCAGGTATAAGCATTACATCGGCTAAGTATTATACACCAAACGGTGTGTGTATACATGATGTGGGAATAGAGCCGGATGTGAATGTGGAAATGCCGGAAAAATATAAGGATGAAAGTATATCAATGATAGAACGCAGTGAGGATGTACAGCTGCAAAAGGCGATAGAAATCATAAAGGAGAAATAGTATGATTAAAATGAAAAAATGGCCGTGGGTGTTATTTGCCAGTATATTGGCTATAGCATTGTGGACATTTATCAGTGTTAATACATCAATATTTGAGGGTGGAGACGGCTTTGATTATTTTATGTATTATACGTCATATATATTGGTAGTTGGGATTTGGGTATTGACAGCGGTCGAATTTCAATTGTCAGATAAAATAAAAAAGATTATATCTGTAGCTGTATTTGCGCTTACTCCATTCTTTTGTATGCAGATATCTATGATATTAGCTGGAGAGGCGGAATATTCGTTTGGTATATATTTTGCTAATATTATGTTTTATATTGCTGTGCTGGCTGTATTTTTCGCGGCTACAAGAAGTATGCGCTGGTCAGCAATTATTGTGACTGTAATTGGATTTGTTTTTAACCTTGCTAGTTTTGTTGTTAATATTTTAAGGGGGACGCCGCTTATACCAAGTGATTTCCTTGCTATTGGAACAGCAATGCAGGTGGCGGATAATTACGCGTTTCAGCTTCGCTATCCGATTGTTGCCGCAACAATTATTACTGTATTGGTAATTGTAATGATAGCTAAATTCTCGTTTAAACCTGAATTCAAATTTAAAAATACCATATTTTCTGTCAGTGGTGCCGCTGTGGCGTTAATATTTGTTATATCAGTATCGTGTATAAATTTTTCCGATGTTGATATGGACGTTTTTGACCAGTATCACGCAAACAATACTCATGGGACATTATACAGCTTTTATATCAATGTGAGAAAAATGATACTAAATAAACCGGAGGGATATGAGGAGGAGAAGGTTGAAAAAATTTTGTCCGATGTATCGGATACCAATATGACTATGCCGGAGAATAAACCAAACATCATTGCTGTTATGAATGAAAGCTTTGCAGACATGGGGGTTATAGGGGAATTAGAAACAAGCGAGGATTATATGCCTTTTATAAGGGATATGCAAAAAAATACTGTAAAGGGTGAGTTGCTTGTTTCACCTTTTGGTGGATATACATGTAATACAGAATTTGAATTTCTTACAGGTCTTACAATGGGATTGCTTCCGTCTGGCTCGACACCGTATTTGCAGTATGCGTCCAGACAGTATCCATTTGCTCTGCCGGCATATCTTAATGATAACGGATATAGAACAACAGCGATTCATCCGTATCTTGCCAGATGCTGGAATAGACAGAAGGTTTATAATTTGTTGGGATTTGAAGAGTTTGTGAGCCTTGATAACGGACTTGACAAATATGTAGAGGAAGATAAATGGGAATATGTACGTAATTATATAAGTGACAGAACATCATATAAAGCGGTAATAAATCGTTTAGAAAAAAAGAAAGATGACGAACGCGTGTTTATTTTTAATGTGACAATGCAAAATCATGGCGGTTATACATATGATGATAAAGGATTTTCAACTGTTACTATAAATAATCTCAAGGGAAGCTATCAGGAGGCTGAGCAATATTTATCTCTTATAAAAGAAAGTGACACAGCGTTTAAAGAACTCATTAACTATTTAAAAAATTATAAAGAACCGACAATTGTCGTTATGTTTGGAGACCATCAGCCTGCGGTTGAACAGGAGTTTTTTGAGGAATTGTATGGTAAACCGCTGTCAGAGCTGTCATTTGAGGAGCTGCAAAAAAGGTATAAAGTGCCGTTTGTTATCTGGGCAAATTATGATATAGAAAGCAAGAGCGATATACAGACCAGCACGAATTATTTGTCAAATATTTTGCTTAATACGGCAAATATTCCAAAGAATGATTTAGGTAATTTTACAGAGGATATTTCTAGTGAGATACCGCAGATAAATGGTATGGGACATTTTAATGCATCAGGGGAATGGCAGATTAATAATACAGCCTTCTCTGATGAATTGCGTAAATATGCAGAGGTTGAATATTATATGCTTACCAAAAAAGAAAAATAAGCAAAACACTCCCGTTTAAATTGTTCGGGAGTGTTTTTATTTTGCCGCAATATCATTGATTCTCCCATTTGATGAAAAAATCTGCGGATGTAATACCGCTTGGACGGTTATAACGTTTTAACAGAAATAAAGAGTCAGGGTCATGTGAAATATGGTTTATGCCTTCTTCGCATATGAGACTCATTTTAAATCCCAGTTCTTTTAATATATCAGTTGTTTCGTTGCTGTATGCTCCAAAAGGATAAGTGTATATTACTGGTGAAAATCCTGTTTTGCTTAAGCATTGTTCCTGCGCTTTTATTGTGTCATTGCAAAAAATAGTTTTATATTGTTCTAAATCCTCACCGTTTTTGCGTTTGGAACCATTTCTTCCATTGGTATTAGAATGAAAATTATATGAATGATTTCCTACATCTGTACGTTTATTCATAAATAAATCATAGACATCACTCCAGCGAAAATAGCCGTAGCTCATATTTTTTTCATTGCTGTCTGAATATTCATCAGTGTATTTCCCGACAATGGAAATGATGGCTTTAGCATCGTATTTTGTAAGCATCGGTAATACATAACCGTAATTATTGTAAAATCCATCGTCAAAAGTGAGAAGTACAGGTTTTTCAGGCAAAGGAGTATTGTCATATACAAAGCTTATCAAGTCACTTCCTGATATAAAGCTATAGCCTCTTTTTGTTAGATATTTTAAATCATTTTCCAGTTCTGTAGGAGTAACAACATATTTACCTGACTGAGAAGTATTTTTCAATACGCTGTGATACATAACAATAGGTAATTCAACTGTATCCTCAGCTTGTGTGGAAAGGACAGGAACAGCAGATATATGATTAAACAGCATACCAAGAATACCACAGTATAAAACTGATACTAAAACAACAACCGAAAAAACTTTTATTTTTTTTAGCATAAAAATACACCCCTTATCAAATTTATGAATAGAGGTGTATAATCATTACATAAAATTATGCTTTGTTGATTGAACCGAAAAGCTCCATTTTTTCTTTAACAATTACTTTTATTGCTTCAGTGCCTGGAGCAAGCAGTTTTCTTGGGTCAAAGCCTTTACCTTCAAGGTCTTTTCCTGCTTCGATATATTTTCTTGTCGCTTCTTGGAAATATAACTGACATTCTGTATTGACATTGATTTTTGCGACACCGAGAGATATAGCCTTTTGTATCATATCTGCCGGTATGCCTGTACCGCCGTGAAGAACCAAAGGTAAATTACCGATAAGAGCTTTTGTTTTCGCAAGAGCATCAAAATCAAGTCCCTTCCAGTTCTCCGGATACTTGCCATGAATGTTACCTATACCTGCCGCAAGGAAATCAACACCAAGGTCTGCTATTTTTTTACATTCATCAGGGTCCGCTATTTCTCCTGCGCCTACTACGCCGTCTTCTTCGCCTCCGATAGAACCAACTTCGGCTTCTATAGAAATACCCTTTTCATGACAAACCTTTACAAGCTCAGATGTTTTAGCGACATTTTCAGCAATAGGGAAGTGTGAACCGTCAAACATAACTGATGAAAAACCTGCTTCGATACATTTATAACATCCGTCATATGAACCGTGGTCAAGATGGAGAGCTACAGGAACTGTAATATTAAGTTCATCAATCATAGCTTTAACCATTGCGGCAACAGTTTTAAAGCCTGTCATGTATTTACCTGCGCCCTCAGAAACTCCAAGAATTACAGGAGAGTTGTTTTCCTGAGCGGTTGTAAGAATTGCTTTTGTCCATTCAAGGTTGTTGATGTTGAACTGGCCGACAGCGTATTTTCCCGCAACGGCCTTTTTTAGCATTTCAGTTGCTGATACTAACATTTAAAAATTCCTCCTTAAGATTAAGTAAAATAAATAT
>CAJUFV010000090.1 GCA_910585795.1 uncultured Clostridia bacterium
CTTTATATTTGATGCTTGTTTATATTGGAAAAATGTTGTATAATATATAATATACAAATTTGTGACGGGAGAAAAACATTATGGATAAAAGTGTAAATCTGTATGTGGTGGTTCCATGCTACAATGAAGAGGCGGTATTGCCTGAAACCTCAAAAAGAATGCTTGAGTTATTTTCAACAATGAAAAATGACGGCTTGATAAATGATAAAAGCAGGATTGTTTTTGTAGATGACGGTTCAAAGGATAAAACATGGAGTATAATAGATTCTCTTGCGAAGGAGCATAAAGAAATTGCGGGGGTGAAGCTGGCGAGAAACGCAGGTCATCAGAATGCTTTGCTTGGGGGGCTGATGACTGTAAAAAATGATTGTGACTGCGCTGTTTCCATTGATGCTGATTTACAGGATGATATCAATGTCATACCTGATATGGTAAAGCATTATATAGATGGCTATGATGTGGTATACGGCGTGCGTAATAAGCGTGATACAGATACTTTTTTTAAGCGCAGTACGGCGGTTGGGTTTTATAAGCTGATGCAGGCTATGGGAGTTAATATAGTGTTTAATCATGCTGATTACAGGCTAATGAGTCGACGCGCGCTTGAGGGACTGGCTGAATTCCCTGAAAGAAATTTGTTTTTAAGGGGGATGGTGCCGCTTGTTGGATACCGTTCAACAAGCGTATGCTATGACAGAAATGAGCGTTTTGCGGGTGAATCAAAATATCCTCTTAAAAAAATGCTGTCATTTGCCTTTGACGGAATAACATCATTCAGTATAAGTCCTATACGTATTATTTCAACTTTTGGAGCGATTGTATGTGTAATTTCTGTCGCGATGGCTATATACGCGCTTGTTGAGAAGCTTCTCGGAAATACAGATTCGGGATGGGCGTCATTAATGATGTCTATATGGTTTATCGGAGGAGTGCAGCTATTATCCGTAGGACTTATCGGAGAATACATCGGTAAGCTTTATAAAGAAGTAAAGCGCAGACCGCGGTATATTATAGAGACTTATGTAAATGAAAAAGATAATAACTAAGCTCATTTACAGAGTCTTGTGAAAGGAGAAATAACAGTATGTATGATATAGTCATAATAGGCGGCGGAGCTGCCGGATTATCAGCTGCGATATATGCCGCCAGAGGCGGTATGAAAACTCTTGTAATGGAGAAAATGGCTTGCGGAGGTCAGGTTCTGAAGACAAATGAGATAGATAATTATCCGGGATTTGCGGAAAATCCGTCGGGCGAAGCGGTAGCGAAATCAATTGAGGAGCATGCTAAAAAGTTTGATGTGACCTTTGTAAGTGAAAATGTAAAATCAATTGAAAATGCGGAATATGACATAAAGGTTATCTACACGCGCCGTAATAAATATATGACAAAGTCAATAATTTTTGCGACCGGAGCAACTCCGAAGCTGCTTGGTGCAGAGGGGGAGGATACGTTTACCGGAGCTGGCGTATCATATTGTGCGACATGTGACGGCGCTTTTTTTAAGGATAAAGATGTATGTGTTATAGGCGGAGGGAATACTGCTATGGAGGACGCGCTGTATCTTGCGGGATTTTGCGGCAGAGTTTATCTGCTTAACAGAAGTCAGAGATTTCGGGCATCAGCGTCGTTGCTGGATAATGTAAAAAGAAACGGAAAAATTCAGATATTGACTGATACGGTAGTACAGAGCTTTAATGGGACACAAATGCTGGAGAATGTTGAAATTAATAATACTCGAACTGATGAAAAAAATATATTAAGGGTTTCAGGTGCAATAGTAGCAATCGGTATTACTCCGTCGTCCGCGCTTGCCGGACAGTGCGGCGTGGAGCTTTGTCCAAACGGTTTTATAAAAACAGATATGTATATGGCGACAAATGTGAAGGGTATATTTGCCGCGGGTGATGTGCGTGTGTCGCCATTGAGACAGGTGATAACCGCGGCGGCTGACGGTGCTGTGGCAGCGACATCAGCCATTAATTATATAAATGAGTTGGGAATAAAAAGTATATGAAAACGCTTATAAAAAACGGAAAAATCATTACAATGTCCGGCAGGGATTATGAAAATGGATGTGTGCTGTTTGATAATAAAATACTATATGTAGGGGAAAACCGCGAGTTTTCGGCTGATAAGATTATTGATGCCGGTGGAAACTATATTTTTCCCGGACTTATTGACGCGCATTGTCATGTCGGAATGTTTGAGGATTCAATGGGGTTTGAAGGTGATGACGGAAACGAGGACAGTGACCCTGTAACACCGCATCTTCGCGCAATTGACGGTATTAATCCATTTGATCGGGGATTTGCGGAAGCGCGCGGGGCGGGTGTGACAACGGTTGTTACCGGACCGGGAAGCGCAAATCCTGTGGGCGGTCAGTTTGCCGCGATAAAATGCCGAGGGATATG
This sequence comes from uncultured Clostridia bacterium, assembly GCA_910585795.1. GTDB lineage: Bacteria > Bacillota > Clostridia > UBA1381 > UBA1381 > Hominilimicola. The sequence goes on from CAJUFV010000090.1 coordinate 2,415, forward strand.
CGTGGATGATATGATAATTAAAGCGCCTGCCGCTATGAAATTCGCGCTTGGAGAAAATCCGAAAAGTGTTTACAGTGAAAAGGAAGAGGCGCCTTTTACAAGAATGGGAACAATGGCTATGATTAGAGAGCTGCTTGTAAAAGCCCGTGATTATATGGACAAGCTGGACTCGTATAATGCGGACAGTGAGGAGAATGAGAAGCCTGAATTTGATATGAAGCTTGAAGCTATGCTGCCGGTGCTCAGGAAAGAAATTCCGGTAAAAATACATGCCCACCGTGCAGATGATATATGCAGCGCGATTCGTATAGGCAAAGAATTTGATATATGCGTAACATTGGAGCATTGCTCCGATGGTGACGCGGTGGCGTCAGTGCTGGAACGTGAAAAACTTCCGGTAATGCTTGGCCCTACTCTTTCAGACAGAAGCAAAATAGAGCTGAAAAATCTTACGTTTAAAACATATAAAAATCTTTCGGACATGGGGATAGATGTTGCTATAATAACTGACCATCCTGAAATTACTGTCGGTAATCTGCCGTTATGCGCGGTTATGGCTGTAAAGCATGGAATGAATGAGCGTAAGGCTCTTGAAGCTGTGACTATTACGGCGGCTAAGAACTGCTGGATTGATGACAGAGTGGGGAGTATTGAAAAGGGAAAGGATGCGGATATTGCGGTGTTTACTGATTTGCCTACCCACTTTGACGCTGAGTGTATTATGACGTTTATAGACGGAGAACAGGTAAAATAAGATAAAAATACAAACACGGGCTATAGTCCGTGTTTGCATGCGCTTAATTCATTTCAGATAATTTTTTCTTTATAATAGTGAAGGTTTCGTCACTTATAATGTGTTCAATTTTGCATGCATCACGCGCGGCAATATCATGGCTGACACCCAGTGAGGCAAGAAACTGTGACAGTATATTATGACGCTCGTAAATTTTTTCTGCTACATCATTGCCTATGTCTGTGAGTAAAATCATACCGTTTGGGTCAAAGGTTATATATCCGTTATCCTTTAAAAGACCAACGGCTCGGCTTACGCTGGGCTTTGAGACATTCATTTCATGGGCAATGTCGATTGAGCGCACATATCCGAAACGGTTCTTCAAGATAAGAATAGTTTCAAGATACATTTCGCCAGATTCATGCAGTTCCATAATAAAAACTCCTCATTATAATTATATATATTGTAGCATATCATCAAGAAAAATTCAAGTGAAAATAAGCTGAAAAACGCTCTGGATTATATTTCAGAGCGTTTTTAGATGTGAGATATTACTTTAAAATTTCATCAATAGCATTTAGTTCATCAGATGTGAAATTAAGATTATTCAGCGCGCCGGCATTTTCGGTGATTTGAGAAGGCCTTGATGCGCCAAGAAGAACACTGGTGAGTTTGCCGCCCCGTAAATTCCATGCACAGGCCATTTGAGCAAGTGACTGACCTCTGTTTTCCGCGAGCGCGTTAAGCCTTACTATTTTTTCGATTTTTTTTGCGGTTATACCATCTTTTGTCAGGAAAGGAGAGCTTTTTGCAGCTCTTGAATCAGCGGGAATACCGTTTATATATTTGTTTGTAAGCATACCCTGAGCAAGAGGACAGAATGAAATAGAACCAATGCCTTCTTCATCCAGTACATCCTGAAGCCCATTTTCAATTTGACGTTCAAACATATTGTATCTGGGCTGGTGTATAAGGAGGGGGGTGCCAAGAGCTTTCATAAGCTGTGACATTTGTTTTGTCTGTTCAGCGTTATAATTTGAAACACCGGTATACAGAGCTTTACCGCTTCTGACGATATGGTCAAGAGCTGCTGCGGTTTCTTCCATAGGAGTATCGGGGTCGGGGCGGTGGTGATAAAAAATGTCAACATAGTCTATTCCCAGTCTTTTAAGACTTTGGTCAAGGCTGGCAATAAGATATTTTCTTGAACCATGGTCTCCGTAAGGACCGTCCCACATTCCATATCCGGCTTTTGTGGAAATGAGAAGCTCATCACGGTAAGGGGCAAATTCATTTTTCATAACCTTGCCGAAATTTTCTTCGGCACTTCCCGGATATGGTCCATAATTATTGGCAAGGTCAAAATGTGTGATGCCGAGGTCGAAGGCTGTTGTAAGCATGGACACCATATTATCGTAGTTATCTCCGCTGCCGAAATTATGCCATAAACCGAGTGAAAATGCGGGCAGCTTGAGACCGCTGTTTCCAGACCGTCGGTATATCATGTTATCATATCGTTTTTCATTTGCAATGTACATTTTATTTATTCCTTTCATAATCATATATTAAATAGATTTATATACATATAATTATATCAAAGGTTTTGCGTGTGTGTCAATATAATTTAATCAAATTTAAAGCTATCTCTGCCTTGACAAAACAAAAACGCGATAGTATAATTTTGTTAACGGGTGTTATTGACAGAAGGATGATATAATGAAACGGGGATTATATATGAAAAGGAATGTATCTGTTTATATAAATGGAATAATGGCCGGCGTTCTGCTTGTCATAGGTTGTGCGGCGAGTATGTGCGCGGAATCAAAGGCGCTGGGAGCTTTTCTGTTTAGTCTTGGATTGTTTGCTATAATAACCTTTGATTTTGGACTGTATACAGGGAAGGCGGGATATATGGCAGTAAAACCGCCATCGTACATAGCAGAAGTGATTTTAACATTTTTCGGTAACGCTACAGGAACGGCAATAGGAGGAACATTGCTGCATGTAACTCGTTTTGGAAATTCGTTTGCAATCAAAGCGTCTGAAATTATAGATATAAAGTTTTCGGATAATCCGCTGAGTGTATTTGCGCTGGCAATTTTCTGCGGAATATTGATGTTTGCCGCAGTAGAAGGAAACAGGAGATGCAGAGAGGAGAAAAATTATGCGGGAGCGCTTTTTTCAGCTGTTGTGCCTGTTATGGTGTTTATAGTTTGCGGCTTTAATCATTGCGTCGCTGATATGGCGTATTTTTTTATAAGCGGATGCTCGCATGGGTATGATGCTCCTTTGTATTTCCTTATGGCTGTCATAGGAAATGCTGTCGGATGTATGGCTATACCTATGATGAAAAGGCTTGCGGCAAAGAGTTGATTATATGATAAATCAGCCTCATTTTATAGATGTTGAGGCTGATTTTCAAATAATTACAATTAATTGTCAAATAAATTGTCAAAAAATTAAAAAAATACTTGACTTATTATAGGATAGATGGTATAATAACTACATTCGAACGAAAGTTCTTTTTTTTATGTGTGGAATAAAAGAACATATATACAAAATGCGGAGGTGTTAAAAGATGAGAGTAAAGATTACATTGGCATGCAGTGAATGCAAGCAGAGAAACTATAACACAATGAAAAATAAGAAGAATGACCCTGACAGACTTGAAATGAATAAATACTGCAAGTTCTGCAGAAAGCACACTCTTCACAAGGAAACCAAATAATTTGATTGAGTAAGGATGTGTAAAAATGGCTGATACAAATTTAACAAATACAAAAAAAGTAAGCTTTGGCACAAAGGTTAAAAGATTTTTTAAAGAGACCAAGGCTGAGCTTAAAAAGGTCACATGGCCTACAAAGGAACAGCTTATTCACAACACAGGTGTAATTATTGTATTCATTATTATAATTGCGGTTATTCTGTCAGTTCTTGACCTTGGATTTGGAAAATTATTTGCAATGCTGACAAATATACTATAATTTTGTCGGACGAGCAGTCAGGAAGGAGAACGGTTATGGCAGAAGAAGCAAAATGGTATGTGGCTCACACATACTCCGGTTATGAAAACAAGGTTATGGCCAATATAGAAAAGTCTGTTGAAAACCGTGGCATGCAGGATTTAATTCTTGATGTAAAAGTACCTACCGAGGATGTTGTCGAGGACAGAAACGGCGAGAAGAAAGTCGTTAAACGTAAGATTTTCCCCGGCTATGTCGTTGTGAAGATGGTAATGACAGACGAAAGCTGGTACATTGTTAGAAATACTAGGGGTGTTACTGGCTTTGTGGGTCCCGGTTCAAAGCCTGTGCCTCTTTCAGATGAAGAGGTTGAGCGTATGGGTGTTGAAGTAATTCGTATGAAGGAAATTGACTTTACTATAGGTGATACTGTTTCTATTAAGTCAGGCCCTATGGAAGGATTTTCTGGCAAGATTACGAGCATTAATAATGAAACGCGCAAAATTAATGTCGCAGTTTCTATGTTTGGACGTGAAACTCCTGTTGAGATTGATTATACACAGGTAGAAACCATTGAATAGTCTATAATTTATTGTTAATTAATGCATTTATGCGTTAGTTATATATCCCTCTGGTAACAGTGGGAGGGCGATAAGCCCGCAATTACCACATATAGCGTTAAGCTATGATTTTTCAAGGAGGTGGCCATTATGGCACAAAAGGTTGCAGGTTATATTAAATTACAAATTCCTGCCGGCAAAGCAACTCCGGCACCACCGGTTGGACCGGCTCTTGGTCAGCACGGTGTAAACATTATGCAGTTTGCAAAGGAATTTAACGAAAAAACAGCAAAGGACGCAGGTTTGATTATTCCTGTAGTTATTACGGTATATGCAGACCGTTCTTTCTCATTCGTAACAAAGACTCCGCCGGCCGCGGTTCTTATCAAGAAGGCTTGTAAGATTGACAGCGGAAGTGGTGTCCCTAACAAGACAAAGGTAGCTACAATATCAAAGGCTGATTTGCAGGCTATTGCAGAACAGAAAATGCCTGACCTCAATGCTGCAAGCCTAGAGGCGGCTATGAGCATGATTGCCGGTACTTGCAGAAGTATGGGTGTTCTTATCGGCGATTAATTGCCGACGCGGTAACTAAATTTGTTAATACAGGTGGGAGAGATTTATCTCGTTTGACCACGAAGGAGGATACGAAATGTTTAGAGGAAAGAATTATAAAGACAGCGTAAAGCTTGTTGACAAGTTAAAGCTTTATGATACAAATGAGGCTATGGACCTTGTTACAAAGACAGCAAAGGCTAAGTTTGACGAGACTGTTGAGGCTCACGTAAGACTTGGTGTTGACTCAAGACACGCTGACCAGCAGGTCAGAGGTGCTATTGTACTTCCGCATGGTACAGGTAAGACATCAAAGGTTTTGGTATTTGCTAAAGGACCGAAGGCTGATGAAGCACAGGCTGCTGGCGCTGATTATGTTGGAGAGGCTGAGCTTGTTCAGAAAATTCAGGGTGAGAACTGGTTTGATTTCGACGTTGTTGTCGCGACTCCTGATATGATGGGTGTTGTAGGCCGACTGGGTAAAGTGCTTGGTCCTAAGGGACTTATGCCGTCGCCGAAGGCTGGTACAGTAACAATGGATGTTACAAAGGCGGTTAATGAAATTAAGGCAGGTAAGGTTGAGTACAGACTTGACAAGACTAATATTATTCACTGTCCGATAGGCAAGGCGTCATTTGGCGCACAGAAGCTTCAGGAAAACTTTGAAGCACTTATGGGCGCTATTATAAAGGCTAAGCCTGCTGCCGCAAAGGGACAATATTTGAAGAGCGTTGTTGTCGCTTCAACAATGGGTCCTGGTATTAAGGTTAATCAGTCAAAGCTTGGTTAATAAATTTATGAGATAAAATCCGCTCATATGAGAGCGATACTGTAAAAAGTGTTTAGGATATATGTTGTCTTAAACACTTTTTTATTGTATAATGTCGTATTTGTTTACTGCGTTTTAGAGAAAAAAGTTGCAATATATCTTAAAAAGATTGAAAGTAATGAATTTGTATGATATAATCATTTTGTTTATAGAACTAAATTTGTGAGGTGATTTAAATGGTGGCATTTTTACGCTCAGGAAATATCTAAATGTGTAATATGATATTAAATGGTTTTATGCGGAATCGGATATTTAAAACTATTTAATAAAGGAGAGTTGACATGATATTTCAAGATAATGTGCTTAAAGAGTATTTAAAAAATGTATATTTTATAACAGGTACTCCGTGTGGAGGTAAAACGACTATTTCAAGAGCGTTAGCAAAAAGACATGGTTTTGTTGTTTATGATGTTGATGAGAAATTTTCATTACATCAGGAAATAGCTGATTCAAAATTTCAACCTTCAATGACTAAAAGATTTAAAAATGCGGATGAATTTTTTGGACGTTCTGTTGAAGAATATATGAAATGGCTAATGGATAACACAAAAGAACAATTAGATTTTGTACTGCTGGATTTAATTCGGCTTTCGCAAAATCAAATAGTATTGTGTGATTGCCATTTGACGGTGGAGGAAGCTGATAAATTAACAGATGTATCAAGAGTGGCATTTTTAATAAAAAATCCTGTGAATCTTATCGAGGATTATTGTAATCGTCAGGATCACCAAGATTTTAATGATTTTCTTAGAAGTAGTACAAATGTTGAAAATGCAAAATTGACCTGTAATATAGCATTAAGGAATATAAATAAAGAAAGCTATAATAAGATTAAAAATAGTTATTATTTTTGGCTGGAAAGAAATGAAAATAGTACTGTAGAAGAAACTATATATAAAGTAGAGCAACATTTTCAATGGAAATAAAAATACTTATGCGGCAGGAATTTTTTACTGCACAAATTTTAAATCATCAGGTAATTTAAATTTTAAAAACATAAATAATGACTTTTTTTATGAAATTATTTTGCTAATATTA